>JBHEPH010000035.1:0-714 GCA_046260395.1 Gemmatimonadales bacterium | reverse complement strand
TCCCCCCCGCCGTATCGCGCGGTCATCGAGGCGAGCGCGCTGCCACCCGCCGAGCGACTCGATACCCTGCTGGCCCTGCGCAGCGTGTACCGCGGCTTCTTCGACTTTCACTATCTACTGGGGGACGAGTTGTTCCACCGGGGGCCGCTGTTCGGGTATCCCCGAGCGAGGGCGATCGAGGAACTTCAATACGCCCGAAGGCTTCGTCCGGACTTCAGCGGCGTGACCGAACATCTCGTCTGGGCTCATGTCGCCGAGGGGGACAGTGCCCGTGCCGGTGCGCTGCTGGACACTCTGGAACTCCAGCACCCTCTGCTGAATCTGGATGAATACTCGGCGGGGCTTCGCGTCATGCACCTGCTCGGGTTCGCCTGGCGGTTCCGGCCGGAGGGTGGGGCCGGGGCGCTTACCGACCAGTTGTTGGGCGATCCACGGATCTCCAGTTCGGAGTATCTGGCCGCGGGCCCCCGAATGATGCCGGCGTTCGGTGCGCCCGGCGGGTCGGTCGGGTTTGGCCGTCGCCTGGCGGCTGTTGCCGGACGACCGGAGTTCCAGCGTGCCGGCCTGGTTGCCCAGGCGCTCGGATGGACGGCCCTCGGCCGACCGGACAGTGCCCACCGTGCCAGCCAGGCCTTGGCGCGGGTGAGTGCGGAGCGTCCGTGGCAGATGCTGGAATTGTCGCTGCTCTCGTGGTTGGCAGTGATCGGCGAACCG
>JBHEPH010000034.1:0-30493 GCA_046260395.1 Gemmatimonadales bacterium | reverse complement strand
TGGCCGATCGTGCCCACGTTCACGTGCGGCTTCGTCCGGTCAAACTTTGCCTTGGCCATGCGCTGCGTCCCCTGGGCTGGTGCTGCTGTTCATGATCAGAGGGAATCGAGCGCCCCGCGCCATCCGGCGCCGGGCGCCCACATTCCGGCTTGCATCCTTCAGACTGTCGGGGGCGATCGGGCGGCCGATCAGCGAGGGGAGGCACTTATTGATGTGCCCGTCAACCCTGCGCTGCCGACCGCCAGACCACCCCATCGTTTCGAGAGCTCGCGACCGGGATTGAACCGGTGACCTCATCCTTACCAAGGATGTGCTCTACCAACTGAGCTACGCGAGCCAGACCCGCAAGCGGGCGACGGGGCTCGAACCCGCGACCCTCAGCTTGGAAGGCTGATGCTCTACCAACTGAGCTACACCCGCGCCTGTCGTCCTGCCCTGCCATGGTGGGGGTAGGATTCGAACCTACGTAGGGCAGAGCCCGGCAGATTTACAGTCTGCTGCCATTAGCCACTCGGCCACCCCACCGTCTGCCGCCTGCCCCTATTCGTCGCGCCCGTGGCCAAAGCTGACGAAGGGAATCGAACCCTTAACCTCCCGCTTACAAGGCGGGTGCTCTGCCAATTGAGCTACGCCAGCGACGAGACCGCCGCTGAATCAAGACAGACCCGTATGATAGCAGGGGTTAGGTGGCTAGTCAACGGTCGGAAAACGGGGAACAGGGAGCAGGGAGCAGGGAACGGGGGTTGCCCTTCCAGGAATGTGGGACAACATTTGTGGGACAACATTCTGGGATGGGAAAATGGCCAAGAAACGTGGAAAGAAACCGGTGGTCCGAGAGGCCCCCATTGGGTACGGTCCGGCGGAAGTGTCGGCCAGCGACCTCAAGAACGACTGGCACCACTGGCTGGACCGGGTGGCGCGGGGGCGGGAGACGGTGGTGGTGACTCGGTATGGCAAGCCAATCGCCACCCTGGCGCCGGTCGCGCCAGCAGAGCCCGTGACCGGCATTTTTGGGTCCATGCGCGGCTCGGTCATATCCTACACCGACCTGATCTCGCCGATCGAGGGTGACGATATGATCTGGACCGCCGATGAAGCCAATGTGACGGCTCCCATTGAGAAACCGGCAGACGACGAATGACGCCGGCGCCTCGGCTCCTCCTCGACACCCATTTCTGGATCTGGACCTGGCAGGGTGAGACGAGGCGGATTCGGCCTACGCTCGCCGCAGAACTCAACGCCGCGGCCAGAGAGAACCGGTTGATGGTACACACGATCTCGATCTGGGAAGTCGGGCTGCTGGTCAAGAAGCGACGCATAGCACTCGACCGGCCGGTCCGGCAGTGGATCGACGAAGCGCTGCACATGCCGGGGGTGCGAGTTGCCCAACTCACCCCCGAGGTCGCGATGGAGGCGGCCCTCCTTGACGCCCCGGAACTCACCGATCCGGTGGACCGCATCCTGGTGGCCACCGCGCAGATGCTCGGCGCCACTCTGGTGACGCTGGACCGGGAGATCCGTCGGTTTGCCGAATCAGGCGGGGTGCGGGTGATGGGGTAGACCGCTCCGTGACCCTCAGGTTCACGTGAACCTGTAGCGCCGCCCGGCGATTCAACGGCTCACGCGAAGCCGCGGAGACGCAGAGGTCATTCGATCTTCGGGGGCGCACAGAGGTGCGCCCCCAACAGCTCCGCGGGCGAGGCATCCCTGCGATGCTGGGGACAGGGGCCCCACCCCTACCGCCGCACCACCTCCACCACACCGTCGTTGCGGTCGCGCACCCCGAGGCCGTGCCTTCTCGATCTCCCTCGGCCCCGCGAGATCTCGAAGCAACCTGTGCCCTACTCGTGTCGTATTGCTTCCGCGGGTGCGAGCCGAGCAGCACGGCCCGCCGGATACCAGCCAGCGATGCCACCAGCAAGGACCGCGATACCAAGAAGCCCCAGGAGCACCACGGGCGAGAGGGATGCCTGGAAGGCGGGGGCTTCGTTGATCGCGCGGCGGAGGATGACGATTAGAAGGGAGGCCAGCCCAACCCCCAACGCGATGCCCAACGCTGCGCCCGCCAATGATACCACCACGGATTCCAGAAGAAACTGTCGGCGAATGTCCCTCCTGCAGGCACCACAGGCCATCCGGATTCCGATTTCCCTGGTCCGCTCTAGCACCGACGCGAGCATGATGTTCATGATTCCGATCGCTCCCGCGATAACCGCGATACCTGCGATTGCCCCCACGCCAAGCTTCACCATCCGGAACTGGCCGATAGTCCGGGCGTAGCTTGGACCGACGCTCGAAACCGTCGCGGCCCGTGACCAGAACGACTCGTCCACCCAGCGGCGTAGCGAGCTCAGGACAACCGCGCGGCCGGTCGTGTCGGCCAGACGAAGAAGCAGCGTGGCAGGCGAGCTGCCAGAGTCCCTCAATTCCTCAGCCGAGACCGGGAGGATGACAGTGGAGGGCTCCCCAGGCCGAGAATCCTCGATCACAGCGACGATCGGATGGGAAAGCTCTCCCCGTCGAACGGCTCGTCGGAGGGCGTCAGTAGGTGACAGTCCAACGCGGGTCACAAGACTCCTGTTCACAACCGCGCCGCCCGGCTCAAGTCGCCCGTCAAGAAGCGGGACAGAGACCGCGTCAAAATAGCGTGCAGAGACCAGTCGGACCTGGCTCGGCAGCAGCCTATCGAATCCTTCGATCTCGACGCGCTCGGTTTGCTGGACCCGGAGGGCAGTCGTCACTTCGCGGCCAACTACCGTCGCAACAGAATCCAGGTGGGACAGAGCGAGACGCATGATACGGGCGGCCGGAAAGGTCAGCCCGTCGGCGGTTTCGGTGATCACAGGGGTGACGATGATCAATCCGGGATCCTGTGCTTGCGCCTCGTCCCGAACGAGGAATGCTTCAAAACCGCTGCCATACGTCAGGATCGCCGCGAGGGCGGTCATGCCCACCAGAACCCCGAAGGTGGAGAGCAGGGTCCGCAGTGGACTGCTTCGGAGGGTCGTAAGCGCTTCGCGCGCAGCGATACGCCAGGAAGCCGTCATGCAATCTATCCTCACCGATTCTCGGGCAGGGTCACGTTCCAGATATGGATCCGCTCATCGCCGTCGGGCTGAGGGAGGCTCCCGTGGGCCCGGCCGGCACCGAGGGGAAAGACCATGTGATCCATACGTGCATGCCCGACGATGGCCCCAGAACGTGGATCAAATACTTCGACCAGGGTGTCGTAGATCGTTGAGACAGCTGGCGGCCCACCCTGCGGCTGAATCGGGCGCCAGTTGGCGTCGGCCACGGCGGCGAAGACCCAGACCCGTCCGGCAGCATCCACTGTTATTCCGGCCATTTGGCCGGGAGGCGGCGTGGTGGTCAGGTCGAGTCGCTGCGGCAACGGCTCTTCGGAGATCCAGCTCCGCCGGCCGCGGTAGGTGGCGCGTAGCATCCCCTGATTGTCATACGAGCGGATCTCGTAGCGGTCCAATTGCAGCGTCCAGATGCCACCGTCCGGACCGACGGCTACGTACCGGCGCATGGCGGATCCTGAACTCCCCGCGACCTCATCGAAGGCGTGGAGCCGATCGCCCGCTTGAGAAAACACCTGGACGGCGTACTGGCCACCCCCGCCTGCCGCCGGAGACGAAGCGACGATCTGCCCGGAGGAACCAAGCGCGAAACTGAAAACCCTTGCGGGGAACGTCACACTGCGCACATGATCGAGTGACGGACTGAAGAGCGAGTACCGCCCATTTTCCTGCACCACGTGCAACGAGTCGCCGGGGCCAAAGCGAAGCCTGGTGATCGCCTCGAATTCGCCTGGCCCGCCGCCACGGCGACCGACGGTCCGGACGAACCGGCCGGACGCGTCATAGATGATGATCTCACCAATCTCAAATGGGGACGCGACGGCATAGCGGCCCTGGCTATCCACTGAAAGGTCGGCCAGCATGACAGATCCAGTGGCATCATCAGGGCTGCCGAGACGTGTGGCGAGAGTGACGTCGAGCGCGCAACTGCGGCAGGTGGCTAGATCCGCAATGTTTATGGAGGATTGGGCGGCGAGGGCAGTCCGCTCTGCTGTCAGCAGGAGAGGGAGAGTCAACACCCACATGGCTCGATTGATTCGTCTCATTTCGTCCTTCTCCTTCCGGGCGAGAGATCCTTCGCTCCGCTTCGGGACAGGGGCCGCGCCCCGACGGGTTTCGGGCGGAGCACAGCTCGCCGGGAGCCAGGCCAAGCAAGTGTCACCCCTACCGCCGCACCACCTCCACCACACCATCCTTCCGGTCGCGCACCTCGAACCCGTTCGCCGCCAGCAGGTCTCTGATCCGGTCCGCCTCGCCAAAGTTGCGCGCGGCCTTGGCGGTCACCCGCACACCAGCCCAGTAACCCGCCCACGCCTCACGTTGCGCGGAATCCTCGGGCGGCACGTCGGTCCAGCTCCCCACCGCAGCCCCGGCACCAGCCACATCGATCTCAATGGCGCCCCGGTGCTCGCCCGAGGGCAGTACATCCAGCACCCCATCGGCCCAGGCCCAGGTCTCGGCGACCATCGGGCCCGCGGCCACTCCCTCGTCCAGCAGTCGGTTGGCGTCGCGCACGAAGGTGAAGACCGCCGCGAGCGCCTGCGGCGCGTTGAGGTCCTCGTCCATCGCGGCCGTGAACCGTGCCCGGAGCGACTCCGCCGCGGCCTGGAAGGGCACGGCGTCCGCCGCACTGAGCGCCGCCTTCAGCCGGCGGTCGAAGTCACCCAGGCGGCGGATCCCCTCGCGAGCGGCATCGAGCGCCTGGTCGGTGAAGTCCAGCTTCTGGCGGTAGTGGGTCTGGAAGATCAGCAGCCGCACCGCGGCCGCATCCACGCTCTCCTCGCGCAGGTCGCGCGCGGTGAGGATGTTGCCGAACCGCTTGGACATCTTGGTGCCGGCCATGGTCAGGAACTCACCATGCAGCCAGAATCGGGCAAAGTGGTCCTGACCGGTGAAGGCGCACGACTGGGCGATCTCGTCCTCATGGTGCGGAAAGACCAGGTCAATGCCGCCGGCGTGAATGTCGAGCACGTTCACGCCGAGCTCCTGGCCGATCAGCTCGAGCGCCATGGCGGAGCACTCGAGGTGCCAGCCGGGGCGGCCACGGCCGAAGGGCGCATCCCACGCCGCACCCACGGCCTCATCCTCCGGCTTGGCGGCCTTCCAGAGGACGAAGTCGCGGGCGTCCTCCTTGGCATACTCGTCGGCGCTGACACGTTCACTCGCCCCGGTCTTCAGCTCGCGGGTGTCGAGGCGGGAGAGCTTGCCGTAGGCCGGAAAGCGCCCGATGGCAAAGTAGACCGAGCCGTCGTCTCCCTTATAGGCCACCTCCTTCTCCAGCAGCCCCTCCACCAGCCGCACCATCGGCGGGATGAAGTCAGTGGCCTTCGGGTAGGCATGCGCCGGCCGCAGCCGCAGATAGCCGCAGTCCTCAAAGAAGGCGTCGGCGAATTTCCGGGTGTACTCCACCAGCGGCATGCCGGCGGCCGCCGCGCCCTTGATCGTCTTGTCGTCCACATCGGTGAGGTTCATGATGTGGTAGACCCGGTAGCCGCTCGATTCGAGCCAGCGGCGCAGCAGGTCCTCGAAGAGGAAGGTCCGGAAGTTCCCGATGTGGGCATAGTTGTAGACGGTCGGCCCGCAGGTATACAACGAGACGGCCGGGGGCTTGAGCGGCGTGAACCGCTCGACGCTGCGGGACATGGTGTTGAAGAGCCGGAGACTCATGACGCGGTGGTCTCCTGCTCGTCCGCGTCCTTGGCCTGACGGATGTGCACCGTGCGCTGGGGGAAGGGGATCTCGATCCCCTCCTGATCCAGCCGGTTCTTGATGCGGCGGCGGAACTCGCGGGCGCATTCCCACTGCCTGCCGGGCTGGGTGCGCACCATGGTGCGCAGGATGACCCCGCTGTCCCCCAGTTCATCCACCCCCACCACATCGGGGGCCCCCAGCAGTTTCGGCTTCCAGGCCGGGTCGTCCCAGAGCGCGTTGGCTTCCTCGCGGAAGACCTCGAGCGCCCGGTCCACGCTCGTCTCGTACGCCACCCCGATATCCACCACCGCGCGGGACCACGAGCGGGTGAGGTTGCTGACGGCGGTGAGCTGGCCGTTGGGGATCATGTGCACCACGCCCCGCAGGTCGCGCAGGGTCACGACCCGCAGCGTGACTCGCTCCACGGTGCCGGTCCGGCCGGCGGCCTCGATCACGTCACCCACGACGAACTGATCCTCGACCAGGATGAAGAACCCGGAAATGATGTCCTTGACCAGGCTCTGGGAACCGAACGAAATGGCCAGGCCCAGGATGCCCGCGCCCGCCAGGATCGGGCGGATGTCAATGAACAGATTCAGGGTGGCGATGATGCCGAAGATGACGGCGGTCACCCCGCCAACCGATCGCACCAGCTGGGCCGCGGTCTGGCCCCGCTTTTCCCGCGCACTGAGGTTGGCCTCGTCGCCGTCGTCCACCGACGCCACGATCCGGGCGGCAATCATCCGGACGACGCGGATCACCAGCCAGACCAGGAACCAGACGAAGACCACCCGGAGGGCAACTTCCACCAGGTCGCCAGCGGAGATATCCAGCCATCGGCCGACCGTCCCGACGACACCCTGGGCGGTGGAGTCGGCGGCCTGGGCCTGCAGGAGGGTGAGGAGCATGGCTGAAAGGTAAGCGAGAAGCGAGAAGGGAGAAGCGAGAAGGCGTGCTTGCGACAGCCACCTGCCCGCCGTCAGGCCGGGCCGGTCTCCTCCCGGAAAAGGAACTCACCCCGGCGGGCCTGGGAGGCACCGCCGGGGTGAGGGGGCCGCCACCATTGGGGGGCGGCCAAGGGGGCACGCTTGGGAGGCGCGCCCGCACTGGGCCAAGATCAGGTGATCTTGACCTTGTTCATCGCCGGGAGTGGCATCTTGGGCAGCTTCACCGTCAGGATGCCGTTCTCATAGGTGGCCACGACCTCGGCCTCCTTGACCGGCGCCGGCAGGCGGAGGGTCCGCATGAAGCGGCCAGTCTGCCGCTCCTGCCAGAGGAAATCCTCCCCCTGCTTCTCCTCGTGCATCTCCCGCTTCCCGGTGAGGGTCAGCAGGGTGCCGTCCACCGTCACGTCGAGATCATCCCGGGTGACGCCCGGCACTTCCAGGCGCACGATATACTCCTTCTCCGCCTCGACGAAGTCGAGGGCGGGCTCCCACATGGCCTCAAATGCCTTGGCCTTGGGGATCTCGGGCCACAGGGCCCCACCGAACAGCCGCTCAAACACGCGGTCCATGTCTTGCTTGACGGCGGCGAGCGGAGCGGTCCTCACGAGCGACATATGTCCTCCCCCGGCGGTAGATCATCCGCCAACTTGCTGTGGTGGAACAACGGGGCTCGCGCGAGTCCAAGTCACCAACCCCAATATCGCAGGGGGGTGGTGAAGGGAGGGTGAAACAGGAATGAGAAAAGGGGAACGGGGAACGGGGAACGGGGAACAGGCAACAGGGAATGGGGAACAGGAACCGGGGGCAATGGGTGTCATCCCGAGCGTGGGCCGTAAGGTCCAGGCGAGGGATCTTGCCGGCGAGATCTGGTGGGCCGCCCGGTCGGCGGCGCCATGCGAACAAGATCCCTCGCCGTCGCCTCACGGCGACGTCTCGGGATGACTCCGATGTCCGGTTGGCCTCCGTTCCCCGTTCCCCTTCTCGCTTCTCGATCCTCGCTTCTCGCTTCCTAGAACCCCGCCAGGCGGCTGAGCTGCGCCAGCGAGGCCGCCCCAACGTGCCGCCTGACCTCGCGGCCACCATCAAACACGATGAGGGTGGGAATCCCCTTCACGCTGTGCTGCTGGGCGAGCTCGGGGAAGCGGTCGGTGTCCACCTTCAGTACCAGCAGCTCGCCCTGATGGCGGTGCGCCAGCTCGTCGAGCATCGGGGCGGTCACCTTGCAGGGTCCGCACCAGTCGGCGTAGAAATCAACGAGCACCTCGACCTCGGCGGAGGCGATGGTTTCGCGGAACTCCTCGTCCGAAACGGCCAGCGGCCGATCCAGGAGGATCGGCCGGCTGCAGTCGGCGCACTTCGGTCGGTCCCTCACCCGGGCCAGGTCTACCCGGTTGCGGCGGCCGCAGAAACGGCAGCGGACCACGGCGGTCCGTGGGGGCTGCTCCACGGCCATCGTCAGTCCCTGGCGTGCCGCCGGCTGATGGTCCAGACGTAGGCCGCCACCGCCTTGACCTGGTCGTCGCTCAGGCCCCCACCGCCCCGGGGCGGCATGATCTGCCCGCTCTTGGACTCATCGGGCATGACCCCCTTGATGACCCGGGCCACCAGCTCTCGATAGGATCCGTTGATGTGGTCCCACTTCCCGTCGGTGAGGTCGGGACCGATCCCGCCCTTTCCCTCCGGCCCGTGGCAGGCCAGGCAGAGCCCGGCCCCGCTCCAGAGCGCCTTGCCATCCTGGACCATTTTGGCGCTGACGCCGGGCGGCAGCGAGTCGGGGGGACCACCCTGCGCGGCGACCACCTGGCTGAGGGCCAGGCCCCCAAGAAGGAGCAGGCCTAGAAGGCGGTGACGATTCCGAGACTCCATCTGGTTCTCTCCTGTTCCATGTCCCAGGTGCCCTCGGCGCTGAGGCGGAAATTCCGCATCACGAGGTAGCCGATGCCGGCCGAGGCGGTTTCGTACCGCCGCACGCCGCTGGGTCCGCCCAGCCGGACATCAAGATAAGGACGATCGGCGACGACAATATTGTACAGGCCGAACCCGAACCAGCGGCTGCCGGCCGGGCGGACCAGCAGCTCGGCGAAGCCGCCATCGGTCTTGACCAGCGTCGCACCCTGCCCCTGGAACAGCGGATCGTCATCCTCGCGGTGAATATACTGAAGGTTCAGTTCCACCGGTCCGCGCCCCAGCGAGGCATCAGCGCCCACCATCGTCGTCTTGTTCCGCACCCCGTTGCTGGTGTTGTGGCCGTAGAGTCCGTAGGCGCCCAGGCGGACGCCGCCGATCAGGTCACGGGTAATGTGGAACCCCGCGGTCTTGCCGGGGGAGGTATCGAATCGCCGGTTGGACTGGGCCCCGCCGATCCCGTTGCCGTTCACGACCTGCGCCGTGACCGTGAAGCCGCCCACGTCGGCCAGCGCCATGACCCCGCGATCGTAGGTCAGGTTGAGCGGTTCCTCGCCGATGGTGGCGCGATAGATGGCATAGTCCTCGAACATCAACCGCAGCTCCCGCTTGAAGAGCGGATCGGAGAGCTGGAACTGGCCGACCATCAGGTCGAGCTCCTTGCCTCCAATGTCATTGACGTTGATGTAGGCATCCTCCACCCCGCCAAACTCCCCGCGCTCCAGCAGCAGCGCGTAGACGTACCACGAGAGTTTCCGGTTGATGACCCCGCTCCCGAGGATCTTGAGGGTATACGGGCCCTGGAAGTCGGTCGCGGCATTCCCGCCGGCGTACGCCTGGGCATAGCTGTCGAGTCGGAAGGAGAGCGGCAGGTCGTTCGGCAGCCACAGCAGCGGATCGCCGGTATTGATCGTGTCGCGCGGGGGCTCCGCGGCGGACATGCGAAACCCGTTGCCGGCGAAGGTCGCACCAAAATCGGTGAGCATGGGCACCGGGTTGTGGCAGAGCTGGCAGCTCACCCCATAGCGACGGGCAAAGACCGGGATCGCATCGGCCGGCGCCGGCAGAAGTGGCAGCAGGAAGGCGATCAGCAGGGATCGCAACGCCATGGTACGCATCACGGGCTCCAAGGTTCAGGATGTTGCACTGCCCGCCGGGTGGGAGGCGTGCCGGTTGTCCGCATCGGCGAGGCAGGCCCGCACCTCGTCATCGCTGGTCTGGCCGAAGTGCCGGTACCACGCACCGACGGCCCGGAAGGCTGATGGTGTCTCGAGGCAGACCACCTCATCGGCGTAGGGCCGCACCGCCGCCAGGCTCTCAGGAGGGGCTACGGGAACGGCCAGCACCAGGTGGGCGGGGTGCTGCGCCTGGATCGTGCGCAACGCCGCAATCGCACTGGCCCCAGTGGCCAGCCCATCGTCCACGACGATCACCGTGCGACCACCCACCGGTTCCGGAGGCCGCCCGGCGCGGTAGAGTCCCTCGCGACGCGCCAGTTCTCCGCGCTCGCGGGCGACCACCGGGGCCAGCTCCTCGGCTGTCGTTCCGGTGCGCGCCACCATGTCAGCATCAAGGAACTCACTCGCGGCGGTCAGCGCCCCCAGCGCCAGCTCCGGGTTCCGCGGAGACCCGATCTTCCGCACCACCAGGACGTCGAGGGGGGCCAAGAGCGCCTCGGCCACCTCAGCGGCCACTGGCACGCCGCCCCGGGCCATCCCCAGGACGAGGAGCCCAGGCGTTCCCCTCAGATGCTGAAGCGCGTTGGCCAGCCGCTGCCCTGCCTCGCGGCGATCACGGAACATCGTTCCTCCAGTCAGCCGTTGTGCGGCCGCCAGGCCAGAACCGGCTTCTGAGCGCCACGGATGACCTTGTCGGTGACACTGCCGATGAAGGCGCGGCGGAGGCCGCCCTCCCCGTGGGTGCTCATGGCGATCATGTCGATGCCGTCCCGGTCGAGCACCTCGAGGATCGAGGCGGCCACGCCCAGGGCTACGGCCACGCGGGTCTCGACCGACAACCCCGATGTCCGGAGTGGGGCGGCGATGGCCTCGAGGGTGGCCTGCGCCTGGGTTCGCTGGGACTCCACCACCGCCGGATCGATGGCCGATGGAAACGGAAGGGCGGGATCCATCGTGCCGATGGCCGGCTCGACCACGGAGAGGAGCAACAGCTCCGCTTCAAGGAGCCGGGCAAATGCCGCCGCCGGCTCCACGACGGTCTGGGAGCGGGCGGAACCATCCACCGGCACCAGGATCCGGCGCACCGAGGGGACTCCGGCAGGTTGCCCCCCCTCCCCATCGGGCCGGATCGCCAGCAGCGGCACGCCGCCATGGCGGAGGACGTGGTCGGTGGTGCTGCCGAGCCAGAATCGGGACGCCGGGCCCCGGCCATGGGTGGCCATCACGACGAGGTCGGCGCCGACTTCGCCGGCGTGCTGCACCAGCGCCTCGCCCGGGCTGCCGTCGAGCAACGCCGTCTTGACCGGACGGCCACACTCGGCGGAGACCGCCGCGGCGAGATTCGCCAGATAGCGCTCCTCGCGCTCCCGGGTCTCCTTCTCCATGGACGCCCCCCCGTCCGGGAAGGCCAGACCGGTGTTCCAGGCCGGCACGACGTGGTGTACCAGCGCCAGTTGGATGGTCGCGTCCGCCGCGCGGGCCAGCCGCTTCGCGTGTGGCAGCGCGGCCTCGGCAAAACGGGATCCGTCAACCGGTACCAGGATGGTGTTCAGCATCGCGGCGCTCCTTGCGCTGGGAAGTATCGTCCGGCGGCCGTGAAGGAAGGCTGAATCGACCGCGAAAGGGACGATAGGCAGGGGAGGTATGGAACGCCAGCCGACCCCGGCCCGGCCGGCCGGAGCGATCAGGAGGCCCTAGGTGCGGGAGGACGGCTTGCAGGTGTTGATCCCGAACAGGGAGTACAGCGGGCAGACGCCCGTCAGGGCGGTCCCCACAAGGACCAGCCCGAACAGGGTGAAGTACTTCAACGGTGGCTCGAGCGCCCCGTACAGGCCGAGCAGCATGATGCCGGCCACCAAGCGGAGGCCACGATCGAGCTTGCCGGCGTTGCGTTCCATGGGACACCTCCTGCGGGGCGAGTTTGATGGGGGCGGCTACAAAGGAATGGTGAGCACGGCGCAGGGGGCGGCCGCCAGGAGCCGCCGGCCGTTGCCGGAGCTCCCCGAGAGGCCCGCCGGCCCGCCCCGGCGCACCCCGACAACCAGCACGTCCCCGCCGGCCGGTGAAAGCCCGTCGGTGACCTGTTCGACCACGTCACCTTGGCGCTGGATCAGCGGCACGGCGGCCCTCTCCGGCAGCACCACACCCATGGCCCGGGCAAGCTGGCTGCCGCGGGCGCTGGGAACTCTCGCCAGCCCGGCGTGCTCGCCCTGGGGAAGTGGTTCCACAAAGATGGCGGATAGCCCGTCTTCCGAGAGCCGGCGGAACCGCCACGCGCTCCGCAGGACGGTCATCCCGCGCTCCGACCCGTCCAACGCGGCGACCAGCCGGGCGAACCGCTCCTGGCTCGCGGGCACCACGAGACAGGGGATCTCCGTGCGGCGGATGACAGCATCCACGGTGTCACCAAGCGTGAGCACGCTGGCGTGGTCCCGTGGTGACCGGGAAAGCACGATCAGGTCCGCCGCATGGGTCTCGGCGAACCGGACGATTTCGATGGCCGGGATCCCTTCGGTCACGGCGGTACCGGCGGACAATTCCTCGACAACGGTCGCGAAGGGCGTAGACGACAGCGCGGCGGCCAGCGGAAAGTGCACCAGCACCGGGGTCACCTTCGCCCCAATCCGCTCGCCGACCGACTGCGCCACCCGGACGGCGTGGTTGCCGTCAGCGGAGGCATCGGTGGCGGCAACGAGGTGTCGGATGCGCACGGCGGCAGGATCCTTTGCGAGGGATTGTGCCAGATTTAGTGGGAGCACTGTGAAGGGAGCGTGAATCCACCTGTAAGAGTCCACCGCGCTGCTCCAGCTCCCCCTTCCCCACAGGGCATCCGGAGGGGATAATATCCCTCATGCAGAACATCCCTACCCCGCTCACCGAGCGGCTCGAGGACCTGGTCACCTCCGGCTCGGCGCTGACGGCCGAGGTTCACCTCCCGGGTGTGCTGGACCAGGTCGTGAAGTTGTGTACCCAGCTCCTGCACGCGCGCTATGCGGCCGTCGGGCTCCTGACCCCCGACCGGCGCAGCCTCGAGAGCTTCACCACGATCGGGATCAGTGCGGAGGAGCGCGCCGGGATGGGCGAGCTGCCAAAGGGGCACGGCATCCTCGGTGTCCTGATCCGGGACCAGCGACCGCTGCGACTTCCGGACCTGACCCGGCACCCGGACTCGGCGGGATTCCCACCGGGGCATCCGCCGATGAAATCGTTCCTTGGCGTGCCGATCATCGGCCGGCGCGGGGTCATCGGCGAGCTCTACCTGACCGACAAGCTGACCGCTCCGGAGTTCAGCGACGAGGATGAGCATCTGGCTATCCTGCTGGCCACCCAGGTGGCCGCGGCGGTGGAGAACGCCCGGCTCCACGAAGAGAGCGCCCAGCTGCTGGAGGAGGTGCAGCTATTGCACCGCACCCGGGAACGCTTCTTCGCCATGGTCAATCACGAATTGCGGAACGCCCTCGCAGCTGTCCTGGGCTGGGCGGAGCTGCTGACACGAAAGAAGGATCCCACCACGGTGCCCCGGGCCGCGTTCGAGGTCCTCGACGCCGCGGAGGGCGCCAGTGCCCTCATCAACGACCTGCTGGACCTGAGTCGGCTGGATGAGGACCGCCTCAAGCCGGTCATCCGGGCGGTGGACTGCCTGAGTGTCATCCGCCATGCCATCAGCCGGGTCGAGCCCCAAGCCAACGCCAAGGGCGTCCGGGTCATCACGGAGGTCCCAGATGAGGCACCGACCTGCCGAACCGACGCCCAGCGGGTGGAGCAGATTCTCCTCAATATTCTGGGCAACGCCATCCGGCACACCCCGGACCGATCTGGTGTCACGATCACCGTGGAGCATGTGGGGTACCATGTTCGGGTCACCGTGGCGGATGAGGGCCCGGGCCTGGAGCCGGACCAGATGGAGCGGATCTTCGACGTGTACGAGACCAAGGCGGGCGAGGAACGCCAGGGTACGGGGCTGGGCCTGCCCCTGTCCCGGCGCCTGGCCCAACTGCTGGGCGGCAATCTCTACGCAACCCCCCGCCCCGGCGGGGGCGGGCTGTTCACCCTGGAACTCCCATTGAACCATGGGGAAGAATCATGAAGATCTTCTCATTCCCACTTCGCCACGAGTTCATGGATCCCTTCATACATTGCCTCCCATGAAAGTTCTCATCGTGGAGGACGACCGGAAGGTCGCCGGGTTCATCGAGCAGGGGCTCAAGGAAGAGGGCTACACCGTCGATGTCGCACCTGACGGTGAGGAGGCCACCATCCTGGCACACGTCTACCAGTATGACGTGATCCTGCTCGACGTGATGCTGCCGAAGAAAAACGGGTTCCAGGTGGCGATGGAGCTGCGCCGCGAGGGCCGGAACACCCCCATCCTGATGCTGACCAGCCGTGACGCGGTCGAGGATGTGGTCCGGGGCCTCGATGCCGGCGCCGACGACTACCTGGCCAAGCCATTCCGGTTCGAGGAACTCCTCGCGCGGATGCGGGCGCTCTCGCGCCGCGGCGGGGCGGAACGGCTGGACGTGCTGCGCTTCGGCAGCATCACGCTGGACCGGCTCCGCCATCAGGCCATGGTGAACGAGAAGGTGCTGCAGCTGACGGCCAAGGAGTTCCAGCTGCTGGAGTTCTTCCTGCTCCACCCTGATGAGGTCGTCCGGCGGACGACCCTGCTCGAGAAGGTCTGGGACATGCACTTCGATCCCGAGAGCAACGTGGTGGACGTGCATGTCGGCAACCTGCGCCGCAAGCTGGCGCAGCTCACGAAGGACCAGCGGATCGAGACCGTCCGTGGCGTGGGGTTCTCGCTGCGCCACGCCGGTGAGTCCGCCAGCCCCGAAATTTCCCGCACCGCGCAGCGGCAGACCACGCGATGACCTCGTCCCGGGCGGTGCCGGTCCTTCCGGCACTGGCCCTGGGGTTCCTCGTCTTCGGCCTCGCGGCCAGGCTCCTCCCGGGCCTGGCCGCGTGGAGCATTCCGATCTGGACCGCCGGACTCTGGATCACCGGGCTCCCGCTGGTCTGGCGCACCGTCCGCGGCCTGGTCCGGGGCCGCTTCGCGGCGGACATCGTGGCGGCGATGGCCATCGGCACGGCCATCGTCCTCCAGGAGCCGATCGCCGGGCTGATCGTGGCGCTGATGCAGAGCGGCGGGGAGGAACTGGAACGACGGGCCGAACGCCGCGCGTCACGGGCCGTGCGGGAACTCGAGGATGCCGCACCCCGGGTTGCCCACCGGCTCGGCGCCGGGGGAGCCGTCACCGACATCCCGATCGACCAGGTCCGCCTGGGCGACCATCTCCTGGTCCGCCCCGGGGAGATGCTGCCGTGCGACGGACGGATCATCGACGGGCAATCGGAGCTCGACACCGCCAGGATCACCGGCGAGCCGATGCCCGTGGCGGTAGAGGCCGGCCACGAGGTGCGAAGCGGCGCCCTGAACAGCCACGGGGCGCTGACCCTGGAAGCCACCGCGTTGCCGAGCGAATCGTTGTATGCCCGCATCGTGGAGATGGTCCGCACGGCGCAGGCGAGCAAGGCGCCGCTGCAGCGCACCGCCGACCGCTGGGCGACCTGGTTCACCCCGCTGACGCTGGCGGTCTGTGCCGTGGCCTGGGGGATTTCGGGTGATCCGCTCCGGGTCCTGGCGGTCCTGGTGGTGGCCACGCCGTGCCCATTGATCCTGGCCACCCCGGTGGCGATCATCGGGGGCATCAACCGCGCCGCGCGCCGGCGCATCGTGATCCGGCACGGTGGGGCGCTGGAGGCGCTGGCCGCCGTGAATGTGGTAGTCTTTGACAAGACCGGTACGCTCACGGTGGGCCGCCCCGAGGTGGCTGCGGTCCATGCCCTGCCGCCGTTCAGTGAGT
Organism: Gemmatimonadales bacterium; assembly: GCA_046260395.1. GTDB lineage: Bacteria > Gemmatimonadota > Gemmatimonadetes > Gemmatimonadales > GWC2-71-9 > JAWXBA01. Next base: position 14,825 of record JBHEPH010000034.1, on the reverse strand, counting down.
CGGAAGTCCTGCGGCTGGCAGCGGCGGTCGAGCAGGGCTCGGGCCACCTGCTGGCACGGACGACGGTGGAGGCCGCCGAGGCGGGCGGCCTGACCCTGCCCAGGGCGCTGAACATTCTGGAGGCGCCGGGACGGGGAGTCTCGGGAGAGGTGGACGGGCGGCAGGTGGTGGTCGGGGCACCTTCTCTCATCCAGGAGGCGGCCCCAGGGGCGGTGGAGCGGCTGCGAGCCGCCGCGGAAGGGATCGCCGGCTTGCACGCCTTCGTCACCGTGGACGGTGCACCCGCGGGGATCATCGACTATGCGGACCGGGTTCGCCGTGAGGCCCCCGGGGTGGTGGGCGCACTCGGAAGCCTTGGCATCCAGCGCACCCTGCTCCTTTCCGGTGATGACACGGCCAACGCGAACGCCGTTGGAGGGGCCACCGGCATCACCGAAGTGCGCGGCGACCTGCTGCCGGATGAAAAGGTGACGGCCATCCAGTCGCTGCGCGATGCAGGGCTCTGGGTCCTCATGGTGGGTGACGGCGTGAACGACGCCCCGGCGCTCAGCACGGCGCAGGTGGGGATGGCCCTGGCGGCCCATGGCGGCGGGATCGCCGCGGAATCCGCTGATGTGGTGCTGCTGGAGGATGACCTGCACGGGGTGGTCACGGCGCTGCGCACCGGGCGCGACACGATGCGCATCGCGCGGCAAAGCCTGGGAGTCGGCCTCGGGCTCTCCGCGGTGGCGATGGTCTTTGCCGCCCTGGGCCACATTCCGCCGACGGCGGGGGCACTGCTGCAGGAGGGGATCGACGTGGCGGTGATCCTCAACGCGCTGCGGGCGGCCCGGGGGACCTGAGGCGCAGCGGCGCCCAATCCGAAGTGATCTTCACGCAATCTGCGTAGCTTTTTCATGGCTGGCCGAGCATTTTTCGCCGGTTCCGGACCCTGGTTGAGCCACCCTCCTGGAGAAGCCGCATGAATCCGCAGCTCGAGTCGTTCACGTATGACGACGCGATCGTCCGGAAGTTCATGGTCGCCACCTTTGTCTGGGGCCTGGTCGGCATGCTGGTCGGGCTGGTGATCGCCCTGCAGCTTGCCAACCCGCTGTTCAACTTTGACATATCCTGGCTGTCGTTCGGCCGGCTGCGCCCCCTGCACACCAACGCGGTCATCTTCGCGTTCGCGGGCAACGCCATCTTCATGTCGGTCTACTACTCCACCCAACGGCTGCTCAAGACCCGGATGTTCAGCGACACGCTGAGCGCCATTCACTTCTGGGGATGGCAGCTGATCATCGTGGCCGCGGCGCTGACCCTGCCGCTTGGCGTGACGCAGGCCAAGGAATACGCCGAGCTGGAATGGCCGATTGACATCGCGATCGCGGTGGTCTGGGTGGTCTTTGCCATCAACTTCTTCGGCACCATCGCCCGGCGGCGCGAGCGCCATCTCTACGTGGCGCTCTGGTTCTATATCGCCAGCATCGTCACCGTCGCCATCCTGCACATCTTCAACAACCTGGTCATCCCGGCCGGGCTCTGGAAGAGCTATTCGATCTACGCCGGCGTGCAGGACGCCTTCATGCAGTGGTGGTACGGCCACAACGCCGTGGCCTTCTTCCTGACCACCCCGTTCCTGGGGATGATGTACTACTTCCTCCCCAAGGCGGCCGACCGGCCGATCTTCAGCTACCGGCTCTCGATCCTGCACTTCTGGTCGCTGGTGTTCCTCTACATCTGGGCGGGCCCGCACCACCTGCACTACACCGCCCTGCCTGAGTGGGCCTCCACGCTCGGCATGCTCTTCTCGATCATGCTCTGGATGCCCTCGTGGGGCGGCATGGTCAACGGCCTGCTGACGCTGCGGGGCGCCTGGCACAAGGTGGCCAGCGACCCGGTGCTCAAGTTCTTCGTGGTGGCCATCACCGCCTACGGCATGGCGACCTTCGAGGGGCCGATGCTGTCGGTCAAGAGCGTCAACGCGCTGGCGCACTACACCGACTGGATCGTGGCGCACGTGCACACCGGCGCCCTGGGTTGGAATGGCTTCCTGACCTTCGGCATCGTCTACTGGCTGCTGCCGCGGCTCTTCCAGACCGAGCTGCACAGCCGCAAGCTGGCCGAAATCCACTTCTGGGTGGCCACCCTCGGCATCCTGCTGTATGTCACCGCCATCTACAGCGCCGGGTTGACGCAGGGATTGATGTGGCGCGCCTTCGACGAGACCGGCCGGCTGCAGTTCCCGGATTTTGTGGAGACGGTGGTCCGGCTGCTGCCGATGTACTGGCTGCGGGTGGTGGGCGGGACGCTCTACATCATCGGCATGCTGATCTTCGGCTACAACATCCTGATGACCTGGAGGAAGCGGCCCGCACGCTACGAGGAGCCGGTGATCCAGGCGCCGCGACTGGTGGACCTGACGCCGGAGGCCACCCCGGCGGCCCCCGCCGCCCGCGGGATGATCGGCCGGTTCCTGGATGCCGCCTGGCACCGCACCTGGGAGCGGCTGCCAGTGACCTTCACGGTCTGGGTGGTCATCGCGGTGCTGGTGGCCTCGCTGTTCGAGATCATCCCGACCTTCCTGATCAAGTCCAACGTGCCGACCATCGCGGGGGTGCAGCCGTACACGCCGCTGGAGCTGGTTGGCCGGGACCTGTACATCAAGGAGGGCTGCTTCAACTGCCATTCGCAGATGATCCGCCCCTTCCGGCACGAGACCGAGCGCTACGGGGAGTACTCCAAGCCGGGCGAGTCCGTGTACGAGCGGCCGTTCCTCTGGGGCTCGCGCCGGATCGGGCCCGACCTGGCCCGCCAGGGTGGCCGCTACCCCGACCTCTGGCATGTGCGCCATATGGAGGACCCGCGGTCCATCAACCCGCAGTCGATCATGCCGTCGTATCAGTGGATGCTGACACGGACCATTGATTTCGACGCCATCCAGCGGCGCATCGACGTGCTGGCGATGCTCGGCCATCCCTACGGCGAGGCGCTCGAGCGGGCGCCGGAGATGGCGCGCGAGCAGGGCCGCGCCATCGCGGCCAGGATCGTGGAGCAGGGCGGGCCAACCGGACTCGAGGACAAGGAGATCGTGGCGATGATCGCCTACCTGCAGCGGCTGGGCACCGACCTGAACCGTGCGGCACCGGCGGTGACGGGCCGGGCGGGAGCGCCCTGAGATGCGCCTCTCCGACATCATGGCCAACGCCGGCCTGGCCGGCTGGGCGCAGGCGGCGCTGATCATCTTCCTGGTGGCATTCCTGGTGATCCTGGTGGCGGTCTTCGCCCCCAGCCGCCGCCGGGAGTTCGACCGGGCCAGCCGCATGCCCCTCGACGATGAGAACCCCACCGATCCGCGTGAGCGCTCCGGAGGTGCCCGATGACCCAACCCGACACGAAGGACTCGCTGCTCCTCGATCACGAGTATGACGGGATCCAGGAATTCGACAACCCGATGCCCCGGTGGTGGCTGTGGATCTTCTACGCCACGATCGTCTACTCGGTGCTGTACTGGTTCAACGTGCCCGGCATCGGTATCGGGCAGGGCCATCTCGCCACCTATGAGGCGGAGATGGCCGCCGCCGGGGCCCGGTCGGAGGAACTCGCCGCGCTGCGAACCGGCCCCACCGACGCCTCGCTGCTCGCCATGGCCGAGGATCAAACGGTCCTGGAACTCGGCGCCACCACCTACACCCAGATGTGCGCCTCGTGTCACGCCCCGGATGGCGGCGGCCTGATCGGGCCGAACCTGACCGACGACTACTGGATCCACGGCAACAGCCCGTTGCAGATCCACCTGGTCATCGAGGAGGGGGTGCTGGCCAAGGGGATGCCGGCGTGGGGTGCCATGCTCCGCCCGGAGCAGGTGGATGCGGTGACCGCCTATGTCATGACCCTGCGGGGCACCACCCCTACCAACCCGCGGGCGCCTGAGGGCGAGCGCGTGGGATTCGCCGGCGAGATCCCGCCGGCGCTGCCCGACAGCGGCGGCGGATGACCGCATCCGCGGCACCGGCCCGCCCCGCCGGGCGTGTCCTCTCCACCCTCAACGAGGATGGTTCCCGCCGCTGGATCCGGCCAAAGCCCTCTCCGGGTGGCTTCTGGCACGCCCGCCAGATCGTGGCGATCGTGCTGATGGTGGTGTTCTTTGCCATACCCTACCTGAAGGTCGGCGGCCGGCCCCTGGTGCTGCTAGATGTTCCGCGACGGGAGTTCACCCTCGCGGGCTACACTTTCCTGCCCACCGACACGATGCTCCTGATGCTGCTGATGCTGAGCATCGCGCTGGGCATCTTCCTGCTGACGGCGCTGTTCGGCCGGGTCTGGTGCGGCTGGGCCTGTCCACAGACCGTCTACATGGAGTTCCTCTTCCGGCCGATCGAGCGGTGGCTGGAGGGCGGCCGCAGCGGTTCGGTGGTGCTGGACAAGGAGGGGCGGCACTTCCATCCGCGCCGCCTCCTGAAGCACGTCATCTACCTGGTGCTGGCGCTCTTCCTGGCGCACACCTTCCTGGCCTACTTCGTCGGGATCGAGCAGCTGGTACAATGGGTGCAGCGCTCCCCGCTGGAGCATCCCACCTCGTTCCTGGTCATGGCCGGCACCACGGCGCTGATCTTTGCCGACTTTGCCTGGTTCCGCGAGCAGACCTGCATAGTGGCCTGTCCCTACGGCCGCCTGCAGTCGGTGCTGCTGGACCGGAAATCGCTGATCGTGGGCTACGACCCCAACCGCGGCGAGCCCCGTATGCGCGGCGTCAAGGAGCGCGCCGCCACTGCGGGGGACTGCATTGACTGCGGCGCCTGCGTCCTGACCTGCCCCACCGGCATTGATATCCGTGACGGGCTCCAGATGGAGTGCATCCACTGCACCCAGTGCGCCGATGCCTGCGATGCGATCATGGACCAGGTCCACAAGCCACGCGGCCTGATCCGCTACACCTCCCAGGATTCCCTGGCCGGCGCGCCGCAGCGACTGCTCCGGCCGCGAGTGGTGCTCTACCCGGCAATCATGTCGCTCTCCGTCGGGCTCCTGGTGTACAATCTCGGCACCAAGGCCGATACCGACGTGACCCTGCTGCGCGGCGTCGGGGCGCCGTTTACCCGCCAGCCGGACGGCGCCATCGTCAACCAGGTGCGGATCAAGCTGACGAACCGCGCCCGCGTGGACCGGGCGTATCAGGTGGAGCTACTCGAACCGGCCGGCGCCAACCTCGTCATTCCCGTCAATCCGATTCCGGTGGCGGCCGGACAGGCCCTGGAGACCAGCGTCTTCGTGATGCTGCCCGAGACCGGTTTCAGAGGCGGCGAGCGCCAGGCCATCATCCGGCTGACCGATGGCGCAGGGTACCAGGAGGATATCATCTACCGGCTCCTCGGGCCGGGCAGCGGGAGCGCACCATGATTGGAAACGGACGACTCTGGCCCTGGGCGATTGCGCTGGTGCTTGGCCTGACGGTGGGCGGGAATCTCTGGGTAATGCGGGTGGCCGGTGGCGATCCGTCCTTTGCCATCGAGCCTGACTACTACCAGCAGGCGGTGAACTGGGACTCCACCATGGCGCAGGCCACGCGGAACGACGCGCTGGGCTGGGCCCTCACCGCACAACTCGGCGCGCCCCTTACCAGCGGGCAAACCGAGGTGGTGGCGACACTGCGCGATGCCAGCGGGGAACCGCTGAGCGGCGCAACCCTCCGTGTGGCCGCCAGCCACAACGCCCGCGGGGCGGAGATCCTGACCGCCGAGCTCACCGATGCCGGCAACGGCAGGTATACCGCCACGATTCCCGCGGCGCGGCGCGGGCGCTGGGAGCTGCGCTTCGAGGCCGAGCGGGGCGGCGATGAGTTCACGGCCACCATCCGGGCCGACAACACGCGGGACCCCGCCCGCTGATGCTCTCCCTTGCCCTGCCCGTCTTGGCCGCTTCCCTGCTGGGCAGCCCGCACTGCGCGGCGATGTGCGGGCCGTTTGCGTGTCTCTACGCCGGCCAGACGGAGCAGCAGGGCGCCTGGCGCGCTCACGCCGCCTACAACCTGGGCCGGCTCGGCGCTTACCTGTTTCTGGGGGCGGTGGCCGGGCTGGCCGGCGCGGGGCTGAACCAGATCGGCGCGCTCGCCGGGCTGCCGCGCGTGGCAGCGGTGGTGGCCGGCGCCCTGATGGTGCTCTGGGGCGGGCTGACCATCGCGGCAGCGTATGGCGCCCGCGTGCCGGGCACCTCGCCGCCGGCCGGCTTCCGCCGCATGCTCAGCCAGGTCATCGCGCGCTTCAAGAATCGCCCGCCCACGGTGCGCGCCCTGGCGCTCGGCCTTTTCACCACGCTGCTCCCCTGCGGGTGGCTGTACGCCTTCGTGGCAGTCGCCGCCGGCACCGGCGCCGTCATGAGTGGCATGCTCGTCATGTCGGCCTTCTGGCTCGGCACCCTGCCGGTTATGGCCGGCGTGGGGCTCCTGGCCCAGCGCGCACTCGGGCCGTTCCGCCGCCGCCTGCCGATTGCCACCGCGGCGGTGCTCGTGGTGCTCGGCGTGCTCACGATGGCAGGCCGCCTCTCCCCAGACCTCTCCTCCACCCCGGCAAGCCCCGGTGTCCACGCTGGCCACTAAGGCCCCTCTCGCGATCGAGGTGAGCTGCGCGCACTGCACGCTGCCGGTGCCGGCAGGATTGGTGCGTGAGGGCGAGGAACACCAGTTCTGTTGCAGCGGCTGCCGCACCGTCTGGGACATCCTCCACGACCAGGGGCTGGATGGCTACTATCGGCTGGCCGAGCGGCGCGAAGTCGCCGTCCGCACAAGCGGACGGGGATTCGAGGAGTTCGATCACCCCGCCTTCCATGCGTTGTACGTGCGCGCGCGCGCTGATGGCCTGCTCGAAACCGAGCTGTATCTCGAAGGGGTCCACTGCTCGGCGTGCGTCTGGCTGGTGGAGCGGGTGCCGCTGACGATCAACGGTGTGGCAAGAGCCGAACTGGAAATCGGGCGTTCGCTGGCGCACCTGGCATGGGATCCTGCCGCCACCTCACTCTCCACAATTGCGAGATTCCTGGACACTCTGGGCTACCGGCCGCATCCCTTCCGCGGTGTCAAGGCCGACCAGATGCGCCGGCTCGAGGACCGGAAGATGGTCACCCGCATTGGCGTGGCCGGGGCGCTGGCCGGCAACGTCATGCTGCTGGCGTTGGCGATGTACAGCGGGCTCTTCAGCGGCATGGAAGAATCATTCGAGCGGTACTTCCGCTGGCTGAGTCTGATCCTGACCACACCGGCGCTGCTCTGGCCGGGGTCGGTGTTCTTCCGCGGCGCCCTCGCGGCCCTGCGGACCAAGGCGCTGCACATGGACCTGCCGATCGCCATCGCGCTGGCGGCGGGGTATGGGCGCGGACTCTGGAATACCGTGGCCGACAGCGGGCCGGTGTACTTCGACGTGGTGGCGATCCTGGTCTTCCTGCTGCTGGTGGGGCGGTTCCTGCAGCAGCGGGCGCAGCGTGTGGCGGCGGATTCCGCCGAGTTGCTGCACTCGATGGCGCCGGCGTCGGCCCGGGTGGTGGATGGCGAGCTCGTGCGCGAGATCCCCACCGAGGCGCTGCTGCCGGGAATGATCATCGAGGTGCGGCCTGGCGAGACGGTGGCGGCGGACGGCGTCGTGATTTCGGGTGAGTCGGAGGTGAACGCCGCGCTGCTCTCCGGTGAGTCCAGGCCGGTGACGGTGGGCCGCGGGGATCGCGCCTGGGCTGGCACCGTGAACCTGGCCGCAACGCTTCGGGTGCGGGTGGAGGAGACTGGAGAGGCCAGCCGAGTCGGGCGGATCCTGCGGGAGGTGGAATCGGCGGCGCTCCGGAGGGCGCCGGTGGTGGCCACGGCCAACCGGATGGCAGGGTGGTTCGTGGCGGTGGTGCTGCTGCTGGCGGTGGTCACGGCGGGGATCTGGTGGACGACGGATTCGTCAGCAGCCATTGATCATGCCATCGCGCTGCTGGTGGTGACCTGCCCCTGCGCGCTGGCGCTGGCCACGCCGCTGGCGGTGTCGGTCGGGATCGGCCGGGCGGCACGGGCGGGGATCCTGGTAAAGGGCGGCGAGGCGCTGGAGTTCCTCGGGCGCGGCCGCGGCACAATCTATCTCGACAAGACCGGCACGCTGACCGAGGGTCGCACGACGTTGGTGAGCTGGACGGGCCCCGACGAAGTGCGCCCGCTGGTGCTGGCCCTTGAGCGTGATGCCGCGCACCCGGTGGCGGCGGGGTTCAGGGAGGCATGGGGCGATGTGGGCGCGGCCGAGGCCACGGAACTCCGGCACACGATCGGTGGTGGCATCGAGGGGGTGGTGGCGGGGCGGAGTGTGGTGGTGGGGAGTCCGGCGTTCGTGCTGGCGCGCGCTGGTGGAGCGGCGGCACTGCCGGAGGACACGACGCTGACACCGGTACTGGTGGCGGTGGACGGAGTGGTCGTTGGGGTGGCCGGGTTCGGGGATCCGATCCGCGCGGAGGCGCTACCGGTGCTGGAGGAGCTCCATCGGCGGGGGTGGCAGCTTCGGTTGCTGTCGGGTGACACCCCGCAGGTGGCCACGGCGGTGGGCACGCAACTCGGCTTTGCGCCCGGGGAGATCCGCGGTGGCGCTACACCCGAGGAGAAGCTGGCCGAGATGGAACGGGCCGATGGCGGCCGGATCGTGATGGTGGGTGACGGCGTGAACGATGCCGCCGCGATGGCACGGGCCACGGTGGGAATTGGTGTGAAGGGTGGCGCGGAGGCGTGCCTGGCGGTGGCGGACGTGTACCTGAGCCGGAGCGGGTTGGAGCCGCTGGCCGAGCTGATGGAGCGGTCGCGATTGGTGCTCAGGACGGTCCGGCGCAACATCGCGTTTGCGCTTTTCTACAACCTCATCGGGGTGACGCTGGCGATGCTTGGCGTGCTGGACCCGCTGGTGGCGGCGGTGCTGATGCCGGTGAGTTCGGTGACGGTGATTACGCACTCGTGGTTGGCGGGGCATCGTAGGGGCGCGCCTTGGGCGCGCCCTCTGGCCGCCGGCGCAGGTGGGGCTGCCTCGTGAGCGTCATTTACCTGGTCCTCCCCTTGGCGCTGGTGATCATCGGGCTGGCGGTGGGGGCGTTTGTCTGGGCGGCCCGGAAGGGGCAGTTCGATGACTTGACCACGCCCGCGATGCGGGTGTTGCATGACGAAGAGCAGCGGGAGGAGACTGATCGGGATACTTGAGGCGCTGATGTAGCATTCTGCACCCTCTAGGCCCCAGCTAGAGGCAGTTGAGATTTTGGACAAGTGGTGTTGCTTGCGCTCCACGGGGGCGGACGCAACATCCCACACCTTTCTTGCGGACCCCTCCCCAACGCGCGCGCTGTGCGCCTCCCGTAACTCGCTTCATGCCCGGCGTTTGACGCCCGCGTGACGGCTGGACGCCTGCACGGCCCTATTTATGCAGCCCCTGCGGCCCAACCAGAAGCACCCCAATTCCGTCGCGACCCGTCCCATTTCACCGCTCCAGGCGGGCGAGGGTCCGACTGTCACACCCGGATGGTAGGGTGTGAGACGCCCCGGAGCGACGACTGCTCCGGGACGAGCAGTCCCGTTCCCGGCGGCAGTCCCCGCCGACAAGGGCACCCCGGCCGCGAGGCCGGTCCGCAAAGCCACGGGTCTCACCCGAGACCGCCGAGCTGCCGAAGAGGTACTCTCCCGCCACCCGTGACCCTTCAGCAGGGGAGTAGAAGATGCACCTCACTCGATTGGCAGCAGTTGGCGCGTTGGCGATTCTTGGGCTCAACGCGTGCAGCGGCGATCTGACAGACCCGGATCCCATCCGGCCGAGCTTTAGTGTCTCGAATACCCCGACCGGCGACCCCCAAGGCGCCGCCGTCCTCCCCACCCCGAGCACCAACGCCCAGAACTACGCCAATGGTTGGGCGCACGTCCTGCTGGTAGCTGCAGGGGTCGGCCAGGTCGAGTTGAACTTCGTTTCACTGCGCGAGTTCTGGTCCTGTTTCGAGTATCGGGTTGATGATGCCCCACCGGCCTCCGCAACCAACCCCAACCCAGCCGTGACCGACGGCCTCTGGGCATACACCTGCAGGAACAATAACCAAGGATCCTTGGTCATCAACGCACAAAGCCATGTGGATGTGCGCATGGTCTTCGGTGCCGAGACAGATGAGCGCTTCGATTGGACCCGCTTCTACGTGCTTTCAGGGCAGCTCCTGACCCTGCACGACGAGCTGGACAGCCCCTTGGCCGGCCAGGCGGGAGATTCCCGGTACCGGTGCGGCGGGAGCTGGACGCCGTGGGTGGCATTTACCAGCGACGGGAGCGGCCAGTTCGCGGTCGACCCGAACTGTGACGCATTCCCCGGGAAGAACTGGGATTCCAAGGTCACGGTTCGGATCAATCAGGTGTCCCGTGAACAGATCGTGACATCGAATCCGATCTACACCACGGCGAAGGTCAATGTGAACCTCACGAGCTGCACCGGCCCGATCACCGCCTCGCCGGGTGGCACCGTCGCGCAGGGTGGTGGCTACTGGTTCACCCACGGCACCACCGGCCCGTCGGGAACTGTCAGCTTCTACACCTTCCCGGGCAACGTCAAGCTTCGGATGGCCTATAACCATCTTTCCGTGACCAAGGATGTGGTCGCCATCTCGGCCGGAGCCAACGAGGTGAACTTCCCGACCACCGAAGTGACCCTGATACACAGTGGTAACATCCGGTCCAACACCGGCGGGTCATGGTGGAACTTCGCCAAGCCGTCGATGGACCTGCAACCCGGCAGCTACAACTTCTACTTCCACAACGGCACGAATTGGGGAACCGCCGTGCCGTTCGTTGTCAGCGGCTGCGAGACGACCGCCGCAATGCTGAGGGTGATCGACGAAGACGGCAACGGCGTCGCAGGCGCCAAGGCCACACCGGCGATCGGCGGCTCGTGGCAGCCCCAGGTACCTGGCTCGACCAACGCCGAAGGGTATCTCTTTGGAAGCCTGCCGTCGGGCTACACCAAGGTCAAGATGGAGGTCAATCAGGGCAGCCAAGAGAAGAGCAGTGCCCAGATGGTCACCGACGGGTATACCTGGACCACCCAGATCCTGCGCATTGGGCTTAATGACCATGCGGGGACGCCGATCACCACTGGCGCCACACTCGAGCAGGGTGGCGGTTACTGGTATACGTGGGGAAGCCTTGGCACCTACCGGGACATCCAGTTGTTCCCCGGAAGCTACAAGTTCAAGGTGACCTACAACTTCACCAGCCAGGACATTTCAGGGATTTCGGTTCCGGTGGGTTTTGGTCCCACGTTGTTCAACTTCCAGACCGGTCAGGCGGTCGGCGCATGCATCACCCAGTACTCGACGGGTACGTGGCGGACCTTCACCGACGGCATGGAGCTGATGCCGGGCACCTACCCGTTCCGCTACCCAGCGCAGTCGGGTGCGATCACCGCGGGTGGGATCACGAACCTCACCTGCTGATGATAGCGGTCACCATTAGGCAGGGCTGACAACCTGTTGGCCCCGCGCAACAAGGCCAGTGTCCCCCCTTCCCACCCGGGGAGGGGGGCACAGTGCCCTGAAGGGGAGGCTGCTGAGGGAATGCGGCGGATCCAAGACCCGCAGGGCAAATCGGACGAGCGAGCAGTGGCCAGCGAGCTACTGGCACGAAGCTCGCATCCGTGAACTCTCTGGCCCGCTTGGGCCGCCGGGTCACGACGATGTTTTACGATCCGCGTTCGTCGTCCCTCCCGGTATTCGCCCCCAGATCACGGCACCCCGGCCGCGAGGCCGGTTCGCAAAGCCAAGGGTCTTTCGAGACAGCCTGGCTGCCGATGCGCCTCCGCTGCAGGCGTTCCGTAATCGAAGGACGAACAGATGCGATATCAGGCCCTACCCCTCCTTGTCGCGCTCGCTGTCTCGGCCGGGTGCACCTCGGATCCCGCCGGACCACGGTCGGATCCGACTCCGTCATTCAGCCTCGGCGGAAGCCCCATCGTCCTGACTCTGGTCGACGAGAACAACGCCGCTCTGGCCACCCAGTCGGTGGTTTCCAAGTACCGCTGCGGCGGCAGCTGGACGCCGGACGAGGCGTACACGACCGATGTCAACGGCGAGTTCACAGTTACTCCCTCCTGTCCCCTCGGCAACTGGGACGACAAGGTCACGGTCACCCTTAACCAGAAATCCAAAGAACAGACTGTGACGACGGACCCCATATACCAGGCGGCGAGGGTGGATGCGACCCTAAAGAGCTGCACCGCACCCATCGTCGTGTCGCCCGGGGGCCTGCTCGAGCAGGGTGGTGGCTACTGGCACACCCACGGCAACACGGGGCCGACGGGAACGGTCTCCTTCCACACCTTCCCGGGCACCGTCAAGCTCAAGATGAGCTACAACAATAACTCGGCAACCCTTGAGAATATTCCCGTCATCGCCGGCACCAACCAAGTCGACTTCCTGACGACCAAGGTGACCTTGATCCATGCCGAGGACATCAGGTCCAACAAGGGCGGGAGCTGGTGGGCCTTCGTGAAGCCGTCGATGGACCTGTTACCAGGGGACTACGGCTTCCAGTTCAAGAATGGCGCCACCTGGGGCTCGACGGTGACGCTGACTGTGAGCGGCTGTGAATTCGTCTACCCGGCCGCGGAAGACAATGACGACGAACCCCCCGTCCTCACCAACGTCGTCGTATCCCCCAACCCGGCGCCCTACACCACGACCAGCTACCTGCTCACGGCCGACGCCTCAGACAACGTGGCGGTGACCGCCGCATGGTACACCATTAATGGAGGCACCGAAGTGCCGTTCAGTGTCACGAGTGGCGCGAATGTCGCATTGTCCGCTGCGCTCGGGCCGCTGGATGTCGGCGTGTACGACATCTGCGTCACAGCCGAGGACGGGGCGGGAAATATCAGCTCCGCCGAATGCACCATGCTCGCTGTGTATGATCCGAACGCAGGGTTCGTGACCGGTGGCGGCTGGATCAATTCACCACCCGAAGCCTACGTGCCCGACGCCAGCCTGACCGGCAAGGCCACCTTCGGCTTCGTCTCGAAGTATCAGAAGGGCAAGACGACCCCCACCGGCAACACCCAGTTCCAGTTCAAGGCGGGCGACCTCAATTTCTCGAGCACCTCCTACGAATGGCTGGTAGTTTCTGGAGCCCGTGCCCAGTTCAAGGGGGCTGGAACGATCAATGGAGGTGGTGACTACCGCTTCATGCTCACGGCCATCGACGGCCAGATCAGCGGTGGTGACGGAACCGACAAGTTCCGCATCCGGATCTGGGACAATGACGATGGCGGGCTGGTGTACGACAACCAGCTTAACGCGCCGGATTCCGATGACCCCACCACGGTCATCGGTGGCGGAAGTATCGTGATCCACGTGCCGAAGAAGTAGGGCGCCGCGCAAGTTGCTTAGGGGCCGGCTTCGGCGGCTCCCAGGCTCGTCCCCAACCGATGGAAGAATGATGATTCGACGATTGATCGCCTGTACCGGCTTGGTCCTGCTCATGGCCTGCGGTACCGAAGGCCCGACCGATCCAACCCTCAAGCCGAGCTTCGCGGCGGGCTTCGACGAGTTTGGCTACAATGAAGTCGCCGGTGTTTTCAACGCGCCGGCCGACGGCGTTGACCGCAAACTCGACGGCAAGGTCTGGGGCGACCCGACCTATGCCAGCGACCACCTTGTCATGAAGTGGAACAAGGAATGGGATCGTGGCAATGACGAGGGCTGGTCGAATCCGCCCTACAGTGCCTGGATCTCCAACGAGTGGAACGGCCAGGTGACGGGAGGCAGCGGCGAAACCTGGCACTACAAGATCAAGTGGGTCGGGGACTGCGGGTCGGACCCCACGCTGGTGCCCGACGGTGGATATTGCATCTGGGGCCAGTTCGCGGTCATCCTGTCCCACGGCACGTTCGAAGGCCAGCACTTCTGGGACGCCGCCGCCCGCGCTGGCTTTGGCAACTAGGCCCCGCCCTACACCCTGTCCATGGCAAGGGCACCCTCCCCGGGTGCCCTTTGTCGTGCCCCTCCCCCATCCAGTGTATCATTGAGGCTCACCCCCCGACCGCTTCCCGGAGCCCGCATGTCCGCCCGTACCACCCTCCTTGCCCTTGCCAGCCTGGCCCTGATGGCCAGCGCCACCCCGGCCGCCGCCCAGGACCGCCCGCTGACCCGCTGGGAGCAGCAGGCCCGCGCCATGCTCAAGGAGCTGGTGGAGCACAACACCACCCAGAGCGCCGGGGACATGACCGCCGCCGCCGAGGCGATGGCCAGGCACATGCTGGCCGCCGGCTTCCCGCGCGAGGACGTCGTGGTGATCGAGGCGGGGGTGCCGAAGAAGGGCAACCTGATCGTCCGCTACCGGGGACGGAACCCCGCCCTCAAGCCGATCCTGCTCCTCTCCCACCACGACGTCGTGGAGGCCAACCCCGAGGACTGGACCCTGCCGCCGTTCGAGTTCACCGAACGCGACGGGATGTTCTACGGCCGCGGCGTGGCCGACGACAAGGACGAGGGCGTCATCCACCTGGTGATCCTGCTCCGCATGAAAGCCGAGGGGTTCATCCCCGAACGGGACATCATCGTGGCGCTGACCACCGACGAGGAGGGCGGCCCCGACAACGGCGTGGTCTGGCTGCTGGAGCACCGCCGGGACCTGGTGGACGCCGAGTACGTCATCAATGAGGGTGGCGGGGGCGTGGTGGAGAATGGCCGGAAGATGTCCAACGCCGTCCAGGCCAGCGAAAAGGTGTACCTGAACCTGCAATTCGAGACCACCAACCCCGGGGGCCACAGCTCGGTGCCGGTGCCCGACAACGCGATCTATCATTTGGCAGAAGCGCTCAGCAAGC
>JBHEPH010000033.1:17584-31149 GCA_046260395.1 Gemmatimonadales bacterium | reverse complement strand
GTGGATCCCGTGCCCGCGGCCCACCAACTGCCAATCCCCCCGCTCCGCTGACGTACCGTGCGCCAGACGGGGATACCACGCCAAGGGCACCGTGAGACTCCGGCCATCCACAAGCTCGACCACGAGAGAGTCGCTGGTGATATGCACCGTTTGGGCTTCGGCATGCCCGATATCAACTGGCGAAGAAGTCATCCCAGGCCTTTCGTAGTTCCTCCGCGTGCTCTTCGACAACCGCCACGACCATTCCGAGCTCCGCACGGCTGAAGCCAGTCGAGTCATGCAAGTAGACGGGATCCAGCCAGAGCTTGGCCCGGCAGTCGTCGCGACTGACATGCATGTGCCTCGGCTCCTTCCGGTCCGCTGAATAGAAGAACACTCGGTACGGGCCGGACCGGAGGATCGTCGGCATGTGGGGAGCATACTCCCATGCCGGGCCTCGGAGCAAGCGGGGCCGCTGGGGGAGGGCAGAGCCCTGCCACGGAATGAGATACCCAATAGCCGACAAGATCCCTCCGCCTCCCCCTCGTCGCGCTGCTCCTCGGGGTCGGCGTTCGGGATGCCTCCGATGTGTAGTGGATCAGAAGCTCTTGAAATACTCGAACGGCTGCCGGCACGCCTGGCAGGTGTAGAGCGCCTTGCAGGGAGTGGGGCCAAATTCGCTCTTGAGGGTCGTCTCGGCGGAGCCACAGAAGGGGCACTCAACGTGGCGCACCGTGGGACCCAGTGCCACCAGCGGCTCCGCCACCAGGTGTCCCGGCGGCGCAATGCCATAGGCCTTGAGCCGCTGGCGACCGGTGTCGCTGATCATATCCGTGGACCATGGCGGCGAAAAGACCCGCCGCACCTCCACTCGCCCCACCCCTGCCGCCTCCAGCGCCCGCCCGATCTCCCGCTCGATCACCTCCAGCGCGGGGCACCCGGAGTAGGTCGGGGTCACATCCACCCGCAGCCCGTCGCCGGTGTCCTCGATACCGCGGATGATGCCGAGATCCACCACCGAGAGGGCCGGCACCTCGGGATCGGGCACTCCGCGGAGCGCCTCCCATGCCTGCTCGATCGTGATGGACATGCGACCCCCTACCAACTGGCGCCGGGGTGCGCCCGCGCGGTGCTCTGCATCACCGCCAGCAGGTGCCCCAGGTGCTCAGTGTGCGAGCCACGTCCCACAGTCGGCGGCGGGGCACCGTCGCCGGCGGGCAGCTCCAGCGTGGCCCGCCGCAGCACCTCGCGCACCGTCTCGAGCCAGTGTTCACGAAGCAGGCTGAGATCGGCGCCGATTCCCTCCGCCAGCATCGCCTCGTCCACCGCATCAGGAATGAACAGCTCGCCGGTAAAGCGCCAGCACTCCTCGAACGCCGTCGCCACCCGCCCGTGGCTCTCCTCCGTGCCGTCACCCAGGCGCACCAGCCACTCGGCGCTGTGCCGCAGATGGTAGCGATCTTCCTTCAGCGCCCGCGCGGCCAGCGCCACCAGGTCGGCGTGGCGTGAGCGGGTCAACGCATCGAGCAGGTGCACACTGTAGGCGTCGAAGAGGAACTGCCGCACGATCGTGAAGCCGAAGTCGCCGATCGGCAGCTCCACCAGGCGCGCGTTCTGGAACTCGACGTCGGTGCGCCAGAATGCCAGCGCGTCGTCGTCACGCCCCTGCCCCTCCACCTTCCCCGCCAGGTTCAGGAAGTTGCTCGCCTGCCCGAGCAGGTCCAGGGCGATGTTGGAGAGGGCGATGTCCTCTTCCAGGATCGGCCCGTGGCCCGCCCACTCGGAGAGGCGGTGGCCGAGGATGAGGCGGTCGTCGCCGAGGCGAAGAAGGTAGGTGAAGAGGGAATTCATCGGTTCCGTGATCAAGGAGAGTTCTGTAAATCGTGAG
This sequence comes from Gemmatimonadales bacterium, assembly GCA_046260395.1. Lineage (GTDB taxonomy): Bacteria > Gemmatimonadota > Gemmatimonadetes > Gemmatimonadales > GWC2-71-9 > JAWXBA01. The sequence continues at coordinate 29,282 of JBHEPH010000033.1, read as the reverse complement.
CGGGAACTGCCGAACCTCCGTTCAGGAAGACGTTCCGCGCAGGGTAAGCGGGAAAAACCTGTTCATGCAGGTCCCGCTCACCCGGCGAACCATCCGGCATTGCGAAGCGGGTCGGCTGGTCCCGCTCACCGTGAACGGCTGGTTCCCGGCCACGGAATCCATGCTGGTCCCTTCAAAACACCCTCACCCCTTTGGGCGCCTTGTAGAACTGCGGGTGCCGGTAGGGCTTGTCGTTGCCCGGGTCAAAGAACGGTCCGGCATCGGAGGGCGCGGAGGCCACGATGGCATCGGCGGGGACTACCCAGAGGTTCACCGCCTCACCGCGGCGGGTGTAGACGTCGCGGGCGTTCTGGAGCGCCATCTCGGCGTCGGGGGCGTGGACACTGCCGGCGTGCTCAAACGGCTTGCCGTCGTTCGGCTGGGTAAAGACCTCCCAGAGCGGCCCCTGGGAGGTGTCGGCGGCGTCCTTCGGTGTGTCAGTCATCAGGACCTCACGCCGCGGTGGATTGCACTCGCGCGCGCTGCCTGGCGGCGTGTGCCTCGGCGGCAGCGCGGACCCAGGCGCCGTTGGCATGCGCGGCGCGGCGCGCCTCGAGCCGCTCCCGGTTGCAGGGGCCGTTGCCGGAGATGACGGCGTAGAACTCGTCCCAGTCAATCGGGCCGAACTCCCAGTTGCCGTTCTCGGCGTTGTGGGTGAGGTCGGGGTCCGGGAAGGTGAGCCCGATGGCCTGGCCCTGCGGGATGGTGAGGTTCACAAAGCGCTGGCGGAGCTCGTCGTTGGTCTTCCGCTTGACGCGCCAGCGGAGCAGCTCGCCGCTGTTGGGGGAATTGGTGTCGCTCGGCCCGAACATCATCAGCGAGGGCCACCACCAGCGGTTCAGCGCGTCCTGCGCCATTGCCTTCTGGGCGGGGGTGCCGGCGGCGAGCGTCGCCATGATCTCATAGCCCTGGCGCTTGTGGAAGTTCTCTTCCTTGCAGATGCGGATCATGGCGCGGGCGTAGGGACCGTAGCTGGCCTTGGCCAGGACCGTCTGGTTGACGATCGCGGCGCCGTCCACCAGCCAGCCGATCGCACCCATGTCGGCCCAATTGAGCGTGGGGTAGTTGAAGATGCTGGAGTACTTGGCAAGGCCGGCATGGAGCTGGTCGATCAGCTCATCGCGACTGATGTTGAGCGTCTCGGTGCCGCAATAGATATAGAGGCCGTGGCCGGCCTCGTCCTGGACCTTGGCCAGCAGGGCAATCTTGCGGCGCATCGACGGCGCGCGGGTGATCCAGTTCCCCTCGGGGAGCATGCCGACGATCTCGGAGTGGGCGTGCTGGGACATCATCCGGATGAGCTGCTTGCGGTAGCGCTCCGGCATCCAGTCCTTGGGCTCGATGGATTCGCCAGCGGCGATCCGCGCCTCGAAGGCCTCGACCAGTGCAGGGTCGTCCTTGGGGGTGGTGGCGGTGGTGCTCATGGGCCAGCCTCGGTGAAGTGCGACAGCACGTTACTCCTTATAGAACAATGATTTAGGGTGGAAATCAAGGTCTGGGCGCACCGACAGGCGGGCGGGCGGACAGACGGAATGACACCGGGGGAGCCGGACCTGTCGCCGTGGAAACCTGGCGCACGCCAATGTATACCACCCCACCCCGCCTGGCCTGCTTGCCCCTCGCGGCCCCTCGCCCAGTGGGCCTAGCTCCTTCCGCGTCCCATACACCCGATGAGCGATACCCCTGCCGCTCTCATGCCACGACCTTTGAGTCTGGTGCACTCACGCTTGCCTCCCTCGGCATGCGCGCAAACCTGATGGAGGTACCACCATGTCCAGGCCTCGCCCACTTGCGGCGCGATTTCTCACCCTCGTTCTCCTGCTGCCCCTGTTCCTGGCGGCGTGCGAGCACAACGACCCGACCTCTCCGAGCGTCCTGGCCAGCATCACGGTCACGCCCAACCCCCAGAACATCGCCCTGGGCGGCACCCAGACCTTTATTGCCACTGGCATCGACCAGCGCGGCAACCTCATGGCCATCACGCCGGTGTGGTCGGTGGTGCAGGGCGGCGGAACTATTGACGCCAGCACGGGCCTGTTCAGGGCCGGGCTGACGGCCGGCACGTTTGCCAACACGATTCAGGCTACCGCAGGCGGCATGTCGGGGCTGGCAACGGTGACCGTCACCGGTCCCGGTCCGCTGGCGTCCATCGTGATCACCCCCAACCCTGGCGGCGCGCTGGTCGGCAGCACCATCCAGTTCGTGGCCGAGGGACGCGATGCGGCCGGAACCATCGTCCCGATTTCGCCGACGGTAACCTGGTCGGTCGTCGCGGGCGGCGGGACGATCAACCCCACCACCGGCCTCTTCACCGCCGGCCCGACGTCCGGGACATTCACCAATACGATCCGGGCCACCAGTGGTGGCGTGTCGGGCACGGCGACGGTGACGTTGACCGATCCGGCGCAGCTGTCGATGATCGTGGTCACCCCGAATCCGGGGACAGTCCTTGCCGGGGGCACCATCCAGTTCTCGGCCGAGGGCCGCAACTCGCTCGGCGCGGTCGTGCCAATCACGCCGGCGGTAACCTGGTCGGTGGTCGCAGGCGGCGGCACCATCAACAGCACCACCGGCCTGTTCACCGCGGGTGCAACCACCGGAACGTTTAACGGCACGGTCAAGGCAACGAGTGGCAGCCTCTCGGGGGTTGCGACGGTGATGGTGACCGCTCCGGGCCAGTTGGCATCGATCGTCATTACGCCCAACCCCGGCGCCGCGCTGGTGGGCGGCACCATCCAGTTCACGGCTCAGGGCCTTGACGCGGCGGGAGCTGTCGTGGCGATCTCGCCCGCGGTAGCCTGGTCGGTGGTCGCAGGCGGCGGCACCATCAACGTGACCACGGGCCTGTTCACGGCGGGCACTGCGACCGGAACGTTTATCAACACAATCAGGGCCACGAGTGGGGGCATTACCGGCTTCGCGACGGTGACGGTGACCGCGCCGGCCCCGCTGGCAACGATCGTGGTGACGCCCAACCCCGGCACCGCGCTGGTCGGCGGAACCATCCAGTTCTCGGCAGAGGGCCGCACGGCAACTGGCTCCATCATCCCGATCACGCCGGCCGTAACCTGGTCGGTCGTCGCGGGCGGCGGGACGATCAACCCGACCACCGGCCTGTTCACCGCGGGCGCAACCACGGGAACGTATACCAACACGGTCCAAGCGACGAGTGGGAGCATTTCGGGCTTCGCGACGGTGAACGTGACCGCCTCGGGCCAGTTGGCATCGATCGAAGTGACACCCAACCCCGGCAGCGCAGTGATCGGGGGGATGATCACCTACTCGGCCGTGGGTCGGGACGCGGGGGGCACCATCGTGACGATCACGCCGGCCGTGACCTGGTCGGTGGTGGCTGGCGGCGGAACCATTGACGGCGTCACCGGCGTCTTCACCGCGGGCGCAAGCGCCGGGACGTTCTTCAACACGGTCAAGGCCACGAGCGGCACCGTGTCCGGCTTTGCCACGGCGATCGTGACCGCCACCGCGGCACCGGGACCCTCACTGGGTACGGCGCAGACCTATGGGATCCTGGCGGGCTCCACGGTGACCTGCGTGACCGGGGGCACCATCAATGCCAGTGTCGCTGTCAGCCCGGGCAGCACCCTCACGGGCTTCCCGCCGTGCACGATCTCCGGCACGACCAACCTGGGTGATGCCGTCGCGGCGACGGCGAAGAATGACCTGACCACGGCGTACAACGAGCTGGCCGGCCTGCCGTGCGGCACCGTCGTGACGCCGGCGGACCTGGGTGGACGGACGCTCGCGCCAGGCGTCTACTGCGCCGCGACGTCCATGAGCGTGACGGGGACGGTCACCCTCGACGGCCAGGGCGATCCCAACGCGCGGTTCGTGTTCCAGATCGGGTCGACCCTCACCACGGGGACAAGCGCCAACATCGCGCTCATCAACGGAGCCATGGCGAAAAACGTGTGGTTCCAGGTCGGCAGTTCCGCGACCCTCGGGACCGGGACCACGTTCCGTGGCAACATCCTGGCGCTCGAGTCCATCACCCTGAACGACAACGCCACGATGCTGGGGCGGGCCCTGGCGCGCAACGGCGCCGTGACCCTGGGAACCAACAATACCATCAGCTTGCCATGAACTCGGCCCGGCAGCGCGGGCGCGGCGACCACTCCGGTCGCCGGCCCGTGCCAGACGGGGCGCTGTGTCTCGAAGGACTGGGGAGAACGAACGATGCGTAAAATCATGTGCCTGCCGATCGCACTCACGTTGGCGACACTCCTGCCGCTGCCGGCGATCGCCCAGCAGCCGCCGGTTCACCGCGAGGGCAGCTGGGAGCTCAGCCTGGGTGGTGGCGTCATGCTGCTGGACCAGAAGCTCCGGGACTACCTGGGCAGCCGGCCCGCCAACGAGCGGTTCGCCAACAGCGCCACCCCGGATGGCCTGGCGCCCACCCTCGTCGCCCGCCTGGGACACAACTTCTCCCGGCACTTCGGCATCAGTGTGAGCGGCGGAGCGGCCCGCGCCGAGGGCGTGACGTACCTGACACCGACAATGGCGATGACGTTGACGGGGAACCTGAACGCGCGGACCAGCCCCTTCCTGATCGTCGGGACCGGATTCACGCGGATCAGTGGCCTGAATGAGCGGGTGACCCACTCAACATGGGGCCTGCATGCCGGCCTTGGCGTCCGCCAGATGCTTGGCGACCGCATGGCGCTCCGGCTCGAGGGCCGGATCCAGGCCGAAAGCTACGACATGGACAACGACCCGGGAGTCCGGTCCAGGACCACGGTGTACAACCCGGTCATCACGCTCGGCCTGTCGAGCTTCATCGGGGGCCGGCAACCGCAGACCATGGCCGCAGCCATGCCGTCATCCTGCCCGGCCTGCCCGCGCCAGGTGACCCGCGTGGATACGGTACGTGTCAGCGTACCGGCCGCCACGAGGGCGCCGGCGGCCATCGTGTTGCGCGACACGCTGGTGCTTGAGGGCGTCAACTTCGCCTTCGACGAGTCCGCGCTGACGGCCGAGTCACATGAGGTGCTCAATCGAGTGGCCGCCGCGCTCCAGGAGAGCCAGTGGGCCAACGTGCGCTTTGAGGTGGCTGGGCACACCAGCATGGTCGGCACGGAGTCCTACAATATGTCGCTGTCACAGCGGCGAGCCGAGGCCGTGCGGGCCTACCTGGTGTCGCGCGGCGTCGCGAACGATCGAATGGTGGCGCGAGGCTACGGCCAGACGCAGCCGATCTTCCGGGAGGGCACGGAAGGCGATGCCTGGCAGAACCGCCGGGTGGAATTGCGACGGATGCGGTAACCGCCAGGCAGGGTCACGAAGTCCCCTCGTAGCGGCGCGCCAGTGGCGCGCCGCTACGATGGCATTGACCACCGTGAAGCCTGCAGGGAGCCAGGACGGGGGGGACGTCAATACCATCGCGTAATGTGTGTTTTGGATATATTGGGGTGATCGCAAAGCGCAACCGCAGCCTCGGTGGCCCGCCACAGAAGCGCACCATCCAATCCGACCCTTGCCACCGTTGCCGAGGTCAATGCCATGAAGCAGACGACCCTCCGAACACTTTGGGCCGCGTTCGTCACCTTACTGCCCGCCTGCACGGTGGAGCATGAAGCCTCCAGGCAGGACATGGCCGGCACCGCGCCGAGCCTCGTGGCGCTCTCGATCACCGACCACGCGTTCCAGGCGCCCGATACCATCACCGCGGGCTGGACCACCTTGACCTTCGCGAACCATGGCGATGATATCCACTACGCTCACATCGTGCAGCTCGATTCCGGACGAACGGTCTCCGAGCTCGTCGACGCCTATGCCGAGGCGATCCGCACGTCCGGACCGCGGCCGAAATGGGTGACGCGGTTTGGTGGCCCTGGCGGCGCCGCTCCGGGCGACTCGTCCATCGTGATACAGGATCTCGCGCCCGGTCGTTACGTGTGGATCTGTCCCGTCGAGGATAGCGGCGGGAATCCGCACTTCGCAAAGGGAGAGTTCAAGCCGTTTGTCGTCCAGCCCGCGGGCATGAATGCGGCCGGGCCAAAGGCCGCTCCCACGGCGACCATCTCGATCCGCCTCATGGACTACGCGTTTGCCATCGACACCCCGCTGACGATCGGTCAACACACGGTTCGGGTGGAGAACACCGGTATGGAGCCGCACGACCTTGTCCTGCTGAAGCTCGTGCCAGGCAAGACGGTCGAGGATGTCGTGAGGTCGTTGAATCCAGAGCGGGCGCGGCGAGCCGACCAGAGAGACCAACCGGCAGAGCCGCTGCCGAGCATCGCTAGCTTAGCGGGCGGCATCGCCGTGATCCGACCGGGAATGGAGGCCTTCTTCCCGGCAACCCTCACCTCCGGTGAATACGTGCTGGTCTGCATGACGACCGCGCCGGATGGCCGGTCGCACATCGAGCACGGCATGGTCCAGCACATACGTATCCCATGAGCTCTGATCGGAGCTGAGGGCGAGTGGCTCGTGTTCGTTGGATGCGTGCCATGCCATGTCACATGAGTCAGCCCGCGCTGCCGATGGTTGAATTACTGACGGCGGCCAGACGTGGGGTTGGGGTCGTCCTTGGGTGTAGTGGCGGTGGTGCTAATGGGCCAGCCTCGGCGTTGAGCGACAGTACGTAACTCCTTGTTTAACAATGATTTAGGTTGGAAATCAAGGTGGAAAGTGGATAGCCCAAACGCAACACAGCCCGGCCTGGGATCCTCCCCAGACCGGGCTCTGGTCACCCCTTCGAGCCCGGCTTGAGGACTTCCCCAAGCCGGACCCGGAAGCTCAGCCTTGGCCGCAGCCGCCGGAAATGCCACAGGTTGGCGGCTCGTCCAGGTCGCCCAACGTCAGCGTGGCAAGACTGCGCTCGACCACAAGTTTCGGTGCCGTAAATGCCTTTTTCATTGGAACCCTCCAAAAGGGTGACCTGCGTCGATCGACGTGCGGAATGGTCGTGCAAATGAAATGGGACCGCCCCCCAGACGCAATATCCATTCCGATGCCCGGTCTTATCCGCCACCCTCCCAACCCGTTGAAGCCAAACAGATTATCCAAATGACCATAGGCGCCTCCCAGTGCGCCGTTGCTGCACCGCCACAGCCTATGCTTGCCCCGGCGCCACAGATAGATTCCGCCACTCCCATGCTTCACCCGTGGTCCAACGCTTGCCCCAGCAAGCCTGGTCCACCTGTCATCCACGACCCACCGGGGCGCCCATCGTGTCTGCGGCACACCTGATCCGCTGCGCCACCCTGCTCGCCCTGGCCGCCTGCTCCAGCGGTCAGGAGCCCAGGGCCACCGACCCCCTATCGGCTGCAGAGATCGGCGCCATCACTGACACGCTTCGAGCCCGCGGCCTGTTCGGTGAGGGCATCGTGTTGACCTCCCTTACCCTGCGTGAACCCACCAAACCCGATCTCAACGCCACGGCTGCGGCCGATACCACACGCCATGCCGACCTGCAGCTCTTTGACCGCCAGCGCGCCACACTCCTCGACCTGACCGTCAGCCTCCCGGCGGTGACGGTGGTTGCCGAACGGAGCCGTGACGATGTGATCCCGCCGCCCTCACGGCAGGACTACCAGGCAGCCGCCCGGCTGGTCGGGCAGGACTCCACCTGGCTCGCCGCGCTCGGTCGGCGCAACCTCACCCCGGGGGATGTCGCTGTCAGCATGATGGGCCCTGGAGTAGTCGGCGCCGCCTGGGAGCAGCCGGGCCATCGCTATGTCCGGGTCCTCTCCCGGCTGCGCGCCGAGCCGGGCATGGATCAGGCGCCGATCGAGGGGCTCGTCGCCGTCGTGGACCTGACCGATCAATCCGTCGTCACCGTGATCGATGCTGAACCGGTCCCCCCGCCGCTCGATCGGCGAGCCGTCCCCATTTTTCCGGATCAATCCGAGCTGCCAAAGCCGCTGCGGATCATGCAGCGCGGACGGAACTACCAGGTCACCGGCACGACGGTCACCTGGGCCGGCTGGGAGTTTCGCTTCGCCATGGACCCGCGCGAGGGGCTCGTACTCCACGACGTGGCGTTCGGCCCACCGGGCAGCGTTGCCCGCAGGATCCTGACACGCGCATCGCTGGCCGAGATGCTGGTGCCCTATGGTGACCCGTCCGAAGCCTGGACCTTTCGCAGCGTCTTCGATGCGGGGGAGTTCGGCATGGGCCAAACGGCAGCCACCCTGATCCCCGGCCGCGACCTCCCCGAGAACGCCGAGCGGTTTGACGCGGTGATGGCGCAGGAGGATGGGGCGCCGAGGACCTACACAGGGGTGATCGGCCTGTACGAGCGCGACGGCGGACTCCGCTGGCGTCACCGCGACCGGGCTGCGCGGAGCCGGGAACTCGTCATCCGCTCGGCGGCCAACGTCGGCAACTATGACTACGGGTTCAGCTGGGTCTTCTCGCAGGACGGCATCATCGCGATGGAGATTGACCTGACCGGCCGGTTGATGGTGAAGGGTGTGGCGGCCAACGACCATCGGTTTGGTACGCAGGTGGCGCCGACCCTTTCCGGGATCATCCACCAGCACTTCTTCAATTTCCGGCTCGACTTCGATATCGACGGTCGGCGCAACCGTGTCGTCGAGATGGAAGCTCACGCCCTCCCCATGGACTCCACCAATCCGCAGGGCACCGCGTTCGCCATGCACTCGACCGTCCTGGCACGCGAAAGTGGAGCAGCCCGCGACCCCGCGCCGGAGCACTCCCGGATGTGGATCATCGAGAACCCGAACAGCCTCGACTCCCTGGGTCAGATGCCCGGTTACGTCCTCATGCCTGGCGCACTCCCCGACCTGCTGACCAGCCCGGACGCCATCCTCCGCCGGCGCGGCGCCTTCGCGACGCACGCCCTCTGGGTGACTGCCTGGAAGGCGGACGAGCGCTATTCGGCTGGCGAGTTTCCAGGGCAGGATCCTGGCGGTGCCGGGCTTCCGGCGTTCATTGCCGATGATGACCCGATTGAGAACACCGACATCGTGGTCTGGTACACTATCGGGGGCAGTCATATGCCCACGCCGGAGGAGTGGCCGCTGATGCCGGTGAACCGGATCCGCTTTGAGCTGCGACCGCGACACTTCCTCACCATCACACCCGATGCCGGAACCATACCGTGACCACAGCACCGCTGGCGCCCGCCAGCTACGAGCTCCATTGTCCTGATGCCGAGCTGGCGGCGGAACTGCGCCGCTGGCTGGATGACTCCGGGCTGACCTGGCCCGGACATTTCCGGATCAACGCCCGGTTGGTGGACGCGATCCCCGACAACACCGACCCACGAGAGTCGTACCAGGAGACGGATGTCGCGATCCAGGCGGGACCTCCCGACCACACGGTGCGGATCCGCTGGACCAGCGCCCCGGCGGAAGCGATCGTGGATGGGACCGCCGCGACGATGGAGCTGCACTTCACCGCCGAGGCGCTGGCAAAGATCGAGGGTGCGGAACGGGGCTTCCTGCTCGTGGCGCTGCTCTTCATCCTGCGCCGGCTCGGCTGGTACCACGTGCACGGGGCATCGCTGATTGACCCGACCGGGCGCGGCTGGATGTTCGTGGGCAACTCCAAGACCGGCAAGTCCACCACGTCGGCGCTGCTGGCCAGCCATGGCTGGACGGTGAGCACCGATGACATCGCGTTCCTGGAACGGCAGGACGGCAAGGTGGCGGTGCGCGGCTTCCGTTCGCCGATCGCGCTGCGGGAAGGGGGCCGCGATCTCCTGGCGGCCCGCGGCCGGCTGCCCGACGAGGGCACCGAGCTGGCGCGGCGCAAGAAGACCGCATTCACGCCGGAGTCACTGGGCGGGCGGTGGACCGAGGTGGTGGTGCCGAGCACCCTGCTCTTCCCGACGATCGGGGAGAAGACGGCGATCGAGGAGATGCGGCCGGGCAAGGTGCTGGCCGAGCTGGTGGTCTGGTCGCGATGGGTGATGTACGAGGCGCTGCATTCGCAGCAGCATCTGGACCTGCTGGGCGCGCTGGCGGCGCAATCGCAGGTGTATCGGGTGACGTTCGGGCCGGACCTGATGGACAACCACCTGTTGCTGCAGGAGCTGGTGCCGGAGGCTTGAGGCTTCGGATCAACAGCGGGTCCGCATACCCGCCATACATCGGAGTCATCCCGAGTCGCGCAGCGGCGAGGGATCTTGCCCGGATGGGCCGGAGCCTCGCGGCGTAGCCCTGACACCATCACCCCGTCGGGAACCCGGGCGGCGGACCTCGATCACCGTGTAGGGGCCGACCGTGGTCGGCCCTGACACCATTATCCCGTTGAGAATCGGCTTTGTGGGGCACCGACGGGCAGCGTCCGGGCCAGTCCGCCCCAGGCAAGTTCGTGGAACTGGGCATCCATCACCTCGGGTTCCTGCGGCGCGCCACGTTCCAGCCACCAGCCCATCAGTTCGGTGAGCGCCGCGGCGAGGACCCGGGCGGTCGCCGCCGGCGACAGCGTCCCCGCCCTGCCCGCCGGTGCCAGCATGCTGATTCGGGCCGTGATGATCCGCGCCAGGTAACCCGTCAGCAGGTCGAAGACTTCGCGGTTCATGCTGGAGCGCTGGAGCGCGCCCAGGAAACGGTGGTATTCACGGACGTGGGTGAACAGTTCGGCCACGGGTGCGAGGCGGCGCGACCCGCTCGCCTTGGCCAGGAACTGCCGCTCCAACATTTCACAAAAGCGTTCGGCGTCCGAGAGGAGCAGGTCCTGCTTGCTGCGGAAGTGTGCGTAGAAGGTGGCGCGGCCCACCCGGGCGCGGTCGAGCACCTGCTGCACCGTGATGTCGTCGAACCCCTGCGCCACCATCAGCTCCACCAGCGCGACACTCAGCGCCGCTCGAGTGCGGATCACGCGCCGGTCAGCTCCCCGTTTCCGAACAGTATTCCGTGGCGTGTTCGTCATCCCGCGCCCTCCTCTGGCCAGCCCGCCGTGATCACCTAGCTTCTCTCCAGGGCAACGATGCAACCCGAATCGGGAGGAGTCAAGCTGATGGGCACACTCAGCCGGGAACAACTCGGTGGCTGGTCCATGATTGCTGGGGCGGTGATGAGCCTCGTCACCATGGCCTTTCATCCTACCGGCGGCGACCAGCCGCTCCTGTCCCTGGCCGTGCATGCCCTGGCGACCTGCGGTGTGCCGATCGCGGTGTACGGTGCATGGGTGCTCACTCGGCATCTCGCGGTCGGTGGTCCCCTCTCGGAACTGGCTTTGGCGTTCTACGCGATGGCCGGTGCGGCTGCCCTTGCTGCCGCAACCGCTAGCGGCTTCCTGGCGGCTGACCTGATCGCGCAGATGGAGGCTGCCACCGGCGACATCCAGGCCGCCGCCCGGGCGGTCCTGCACTACAACACCGATGTGAACCAGGCGTACGCCAGGATCCTGGTCGCCGCGACGGCGGCGTCCATCGGCATCTGGTCAGTTGAAATCCTCCGCACCGGCCTTCTGCGCCGTTCGGCAGGAGTTCTCGGCTGCCTCTTCGCGGTGGTGGCGCTGACCGCGCTTCTCTCGGGACGCCTGACGCTGGATGTGCACGGCTTCGGGGCCGTGGTACTCGGCCAGGGGATGTGGCTGGTCCTGGTGGGATGGGAGCTGCGGGGAGTCCGGACTGGCGCGGCGTAGCGGAGACCACCAACGAGCAGTACGATTGCGGGGCGGCTTGGCGTACGGGCCAGGTAGGCTTGTCCAGGCCGAGGGG
>JBHEPH010000033.1:0-17539 GCA_046260395.1 Gemmatimonadales bacterium | reverse complement strand
CCCAGCTCTTGAGCTACCTGTTGGGCACCGCCGCGCTTCGGGTGCTCCTCGCTGTGTCGGTAACGTTTTCCCGCCACCCTTCGCACTTTTCTGGTACCGCATTCTCCGACCGCTGGTGTTAGTCTCGCTCCGAGCAGCCAAAACCCAGGCTCTTGCAACTGGTCTGGCAAGCCATGCTTCTGCGGCGGATGAGCCCGCGGAGTGAGCAGGTGTATCTGGCGTGGATCCGGCGCTACGTCCGCTATCATGGCCTCCGCCACCCGCGCGAGTTGGGTGGGCCGGAGATCGCGGCGTTCCTTACCCATCTGGCGGTTGAGCGCGGTGTAGCGGGGGGGGGTGGGGCGGGGGGTGCGGAGCCCAGCCGACCAGCTGGCGGGGCTGGAGCAGGGCTCGCCGGCGCCGGCGCTGGGACGGGCCGGTGCGGTGGTCTGGCGTTATCTTGCGGGACGGGGTGGGACGCGGGATAATGGAAGTTATACCGCAGCCATGCCCTTCCCCTGCTTCTCCCGAGGTGACATTTGCGAACCAACGCTTTCATATTCGCTTTGCTTTTTAGCCCTCTGCAGGTTGACGGGCAGCAACTCCCGATCCTCGACATGCACCTGCATGCACGGGGCGCTGCTTACCTCGCGGCCAACTCGTATCCGATGTGCGCGCCATTTGAACGAATGCCGCACTGGGACCCCAAGGATCCCGAAGGCGGCATGGAAGCCTTCGGGAAATCCATGCCGTGCAAGGGGGAGCCCATCTGGCCCGGGAAGTCCGAGGCGGAGGTGATGCAGCAGACCATCGCCGTCATGCAGCGCCGAAACATTATCGGCATGGTAAGCGGTGAACCCGAGCTCATGGCCAAGTGGAAGGCCGCTGCGCCCGACCGCATCATCGCCGGGCTCGACCTGCGCGTCGGTGCGGCCAACGGCCCACGCCACGTCAAGGCACGCCGCCCCGCCGAGGTGCGTGCGCTCCATGCACGTGGCGTTTTCCAAGTACTGGGTGAGGTGATGGCCCAATACGAAGGCATCCCCGCTGACGATCCTCGGCTGGAACCGTACTGGGCCCTCGCGGAGCAACTCGATATCCCGGTCGCTATCCACATGGGGCCGGGCGGCCCAGGGGATCCCTACAGCGGGAATGGCTATCGCGCCCGCAACAGCAGCCCGCTCAAACTCGAGGAGGTGATGGTCCGCCATCCGCGGCTGCGGGTTTACATCATGCACGCCGGCTATCCAATGTTGGAGGACCTGCGTGCATTGTTGTTCGCGCATCCGCAAGTCTATGTGGACATCGGCGGCATCATCTACACCGAACCGCGCCCGGCATTCTACCGATTCCTGCAGGGAATCGTGGACGCAGGGTATGGCGAGCGGGTGATGTTCGGTTCTGACCAGATGGTATGGCCCGGCATTATCGAGCCTTCGATCAAAGTAATTGAAGACGCCCCCTTCCTGGATGAGAAGCAGAAGCGCGACATTCTCTACAACAATGCCGCACGTTTCCTCCGCCTGAGCAAGGAAGAGATTGCAAGGCATCACCAGCCGTAATGTACAGAGCGGCGGTATGACAATTCATTCAACCCGATGCCGCTTCGCGGCACGGGTTAATTCAGGTGTTAGACGTCACAGGAGAGACTAATGCATCCGTACCGACATTTCGTCTTGATGATCACAGTGTCTGCCACGCTGATGTTCTGCCTGATGTACCTGAACACCTATCAGCTTGGCCATGTATGGTTTAGCCAAACCCGCCTGTTCATGACGTTCATTATGGCGGGAAGCATGGCCTTGGTGATGCTTTTCTTCATGCGTCACATGTACAAGGACAAGAAATCAAATCTGACAATTGTCGTAGGGAGTCTTGCCTTGATGGGATTGGGCCTGTGGCTAGTTCGTAGCCAAGCCACCGTCGGCGATACCGCTTGGATGAAAGCAATGATTCCACACCATTCGATTGCAATCCTTACAAGCGAGCGCGCTGATATCACTGACCCGCGGGTCCGGACTTTGGCTGACGAAATCATTGCGGCGCAGCGGCGGGAGATCGCCAAGATGGAATTCCTGATCAAGGACATCGCTGATCAACCAGCCAATGCATCCCGTAAGTGAGCAACCGGGATGATGGGTAACAGCGTTGTCCGGCAACATGGATAACACCCCCGCCCTCTCCCTTGCCAATCCCTACCACCCCGCCGATGTTTCGGCATTCCTTCGCCCCCCCCCCTGTCCCCTCGCCGAGGCTCGGTTGGAGGTTGGGTGAACGAGGGAGAGACCGATAAACAAGTGATGCCGCGAAGGATTCTCAGTAGTGGTAGCGTGCCTGAAGGAACTCAATCCGGTCCGCGAAGACCTCATAGATCAGGCGGTCGGCTTCATTGATACGGCGTGACCAGACATTGCCGCCGAGGTGCTTCAGGGGTTCCGGCTTCCCCACTCCGGCAAAGGGATCGCGAAGCACGGCCTCCATCAGGTCCAGCACCCGGAGGGCCGTCTTGCGGTTGGTGTCGACCCAGTAGCGCAGGTCCTCCAGGCACTCGTCCTGGAGCACCGCGTGACGCGACCGTCTGGACGAGCGGCTCAGGAGGCCTCCGACAACCCCAGGGCTTTCCGGAGGGCCGCGAGGTCAGTTGGCTTGGACTTGTCCCGTCGAGCACGAGTCAGGGCCGCCAATAGCCGGACGGCGTTCTGTGGCGAGCGGAGCAAATACGCGGTCTCGCGGAGGCTGGAAAGTTCTTCCACAGGGATCAAGGCCATATCCTCGTGGCCCCGGCGCTGAATAACAGCCGGTTCCCGAGAATCCTCGACCTGGTCCCAGAGGGTGGCGAGCTGCTGCCGAGCGTTGCTGTAACTTGTCTTGACAGCCATGGTGACCTCCCCAAACGTGTACAGGTATATTGTACATGTTGAGGTCTCATGTCAAGCGGCATAACAGGCGGATGGACCTGTCCGGCCGCGGCGGCAGGTCATCCGCGGATCGTTGGGCCGACAACAGGGAGACGAAGTGATGTTCATGAAAGTACCCGGACTAATGCTGTTGGCCTCGCTGGGAACAGTCCAATCAACACCAAGCCAGACGCCCGCAGACGATGTTCGGAGCCTTCGCAACCAATCCAATGCGGCCATCGCTCGACACGATGTCGACGCAGTTGTGTCCTTCCTGGATGCTGAGTACCAAATCACCGTGGGAAGTGGAGACCTGTTCCACGGCAGGGCCGCAGAGGTGGAAGCATGGCGCGCAGAGTTCGCCCGAGCCGCCGATCTCGTGTACGTACGACAGCCGGAATCAGTTGAGGTCAGCACACGGGGCGAGCGCGCAGCGGAGATCGGGGTATGGGTCGGCTCTTGGACAACCCCCAACGGACCGCAGCGTGTCCACGGGCGGTACGCAGCCCATTGGAGGAAGGTCGGCGGGTCGTGGAAGATCCGGGCCGAACTGTTTGTAACGCTCGGCTGCGAGGGTGCCGGTTGTTCCTAGTTCTCGCGATGCGGCCCCACAAAGGATTGATACGGACGAGGTCCGCAACACAGGCCTGCTGGCACCGGTGATCTGCACGCCCGAAGAGTTGACGGAGGTGTAGTCAATGTCCCGAGACCCAATCGTGGATGAAGTCCGATCACAGCGAGCAGCGATTGCGCAGGGGCACGGCAACAATCTCAAGGCCATCATCGCCGCCCTCAAGCGGAAAGACGGTGTCGATGGACGTCGAGTTGTGTCGTTGGCTGGCCAGCAAGAGTCGAAGAAGGTCGCACGACGAAAGGCCAGGTAGCGACGGGCGGCCCAACACGGCATGCAGCCGCAGCGGCGCGCAAAGCGCTGATTCCGCTGCGGCTGATGCCAGGCGTTAGGCCGCGCACGTGATTCGCGTCAGGACACACATTGTCGAAACCGCTTCCCCATTCGGAGGTGCTCCATGCTCTCTGTCTGCTCGTCCCAGCGCGTTGTCACGCGCGCGATACTGCCGGCATTCATCCTGGCGATGGCACTGGTTACCGGCGCATGGGCGCAGGCCCCCGCCCGGCCGGGAGGCCCGTCAGCAGCGCCATTCGTGGTTGAGAGCTACTACCGGGTGCGGTGGGGCAGCTTCGAGGAGTTCCAGCAACTCTTCGAGAGGAACCATCTCCCGTTTCTTCAGGCGATGCTCCGGTCCGGAGTGCTGCTTGAGGTACGCATTGACACGCCCCGCGAGCACATGGCAGAGGCCGGCCGCTGGGACATGCGCACAACCCTGGTCTACCGCGATGCGGCCTCCGCCTATCTCAATGAGCCGGTGAGCGAGGCGGAATACACGGCGATTGTCAAAGACGACCAGGATGAGGCGCGCTTCAAGCGCGAGGAGCAACGTCGCTTTGCCCTGCTGGACGCGCACTGGGACGTCAACATCAGACCCCGTGCCCTGCCAGCGCCCAAGTAGCCATGGGATGCAGAGCATGCCGCGGGGGCCAACTCGCCTTGCGGCGCCCGCCAGGCAAGAGCATGACGATTGGCGGCCAGGGCTTGTTGCGGGTGGGGCTGACGGACTCGGTGTCCGGGCCGTAGCTTCCCAACGTGGCAGCGGGCGTACCTGGCCCCGCCGCTGAACCGCAGGCCGTTGGGCGTCACAAGCGCAAGAGCCTTACCTGAACATCGGCGCGGAGGTGCTGGTCATGCCAGATGTGGCTGGACAGGTCACTGTCGAAGTCCTGGCAGCCTTCGCCGGTGCCTGGAATCGCCACGATGTCCATGCATTGATGTCGTTCATGACCGACGATTGTGTCTTCGAAGCCTCTGCGGGTCCCGACGTCTCCGGCACCCGCTATGTTGGCCGAGAGGCTGTGCGAGCTGGTTTCGCCGAAGTCTGGGCGACCTTCCCTGATGCTCACTGGGGCAACGCTCGCCATTTCGTCGTTGGCGAGAGAGGGGTCTCGGAATGGACTTTCACCGGCACACGCGCAGACGGCACGACCGTTGAAGTTCATGGCTGTGATCTGTTCACTTTCCGAGACGGCAAGATTGCGCTGAAGAATTCCTATCGCAAACACCGTCCCCCCGTAAGCAACCCGACACGTTGACCATGCGCGCGCGCCGGTGAGGCTATGACGCCCAACCCCCCGATGCAACGGACCGTTTCACCGCGAGCTTGCGCCCGCTGCTACGCGACGACCGCCTCACCCCTCGTCTTTCAATGCTTCCGTCGGCTGAATGCGAAGCGCCCGTCGCGTCGGGACGATGCACGCGAGCGCACAACACAGGATTGTCGACAGCACGAAGGCCGCGGTGTACCCCAATGCATCGAGATGCACCTTCGACAGGTCGTCGTTCGCGAGACCGAACCCCAGCATGGCACCAACACCGATGCCAAGCGCCACCTGAACGAGTGGGCGCTTGAAGACGAGCGTCAGGATGTCCAGTGGCCGCGCGCCGAGCGCGACGCGCACGCCGATCTCGCGCGTGCGCCTGGCGACGGCGAACGCCGTCACCGCATAGACACCGGCGAGTGACAACATCAGCGTCACTCCCGTCAGGCCAAGCAGGAGCGCGAACCCGTACGACATACCAGCGGCATCGGGATCCACCAGCAGGGGCAGCGGTTTCGGGTCGATCACGCGGAGCGCGGGATCGGTGGCCTGGGCGAGCTCGCGGAGACGCACCGCAAAACGCTGCGGATCGCCGCGCACGTGAATGGCGACTTGAAGCGGCCCGGCCTCACGCGGCAGCGTTGCCTGATAGATGCGGGTACGGGTGTAATCGGTCCCCTTGACGCTGACGCTGAGGTCGGGCACGACACCGACGATCTCATGCCACGATGCGGCGGTGGGTTCGCCCGTTGACCGGAAGTGAAACCGGCGGCCAATGGGATTGCGGCCACCCAATACCTCCTCGACAAACGTCTCGTTCACAAGCACGACACGCGTCCGTTGTTCGGCGTCGGCCGTCGTCAACGCCCGGCCGTGGATCACGGGCGCACCAACGGCGTCGAAGAATCGCGGATCGACGGACACGACCCCGACGCAGTAGTAGCCATCCGCACAGGGTTCCCTGGGCTCAGCAACCGGTCCCGGGTCCATCTTGATAAAGTGCCGCCCACTCGTCAGCTGCGGCATCTGGTCGGCGTACGTGACGTCCACCACGCCCGGGTCCTGCAGGAGCCGGTCGGCGAGCGCGCGGTAGCGTGCCTCGAGCCGTGCCGCACGCACCGCCGGCACCGTGTCGCTGCTCGCCCCGACGCCGTCAAGGCGATCGATGTCGAGCGTGGCCGTGAGAAATGCCTCGGCCGGGAATCCTGCGGGCGTGTCTCTCCCGAAGTCCCCTCCCAGGCCAAGCAGCGGCCACGGAAGCAGCGTCGTGAACGCAATCTGCACGACGATGACCACGGTCCACACGCCGCCGAACTGCAACCCGCCACCGCCGCTTGCAGCGGCGCGGAGCCTCTGACCAACACCGCCCGACGTCACCTTGAGCGCGGGAACGATGCCGGCGATCGCCGCCGCGAAGAGCGTCAGCAGGGCGGCATACAGAATCGCCGTGGCCGACACCGACGTGTCGATATAGAACGGCAACGGACCCACTTGCCCTTCGATCATCGCCCAGGTCCGCGCGAGCACGAAGCGCGCAACCAGGAGACCGACCACCGTGCCCACGGCGCAGAGCAGGAGCGCCTCAGCGAAGAGCTGCATGATGAGGCGCCCACGGCTGGCGCCGAGTGCGGCGCGCACCAGGAGCTCCGCCTCGCGAGCGACCGCGCGGGCGAACAACAACATGGCGACGTTGCCGCACAGGAGTGCGAGCAGCAGCACGAGGAACACATTGATCGACGCCAGCATCAACGCCGCCATGTCTGGCAGGTCACTGACGGCGTCGGGCAGGGAGAGGACCTGCAGGCGCACATTCGTGTTCGTCTCCGGAAACATCATCGCCGCCCGGGCGCCGATCGCCGCCACCTCGGCGGCCGCTGCGTCGCGAGTATGGCCCGGCGCCAATCGTCCAAAGACGTACCAACGGTTTGGCGATGCCTCGGGAAGCTGCTCGAGATGCAACGGTCGCCAGACACCGTTCCGCTCGGGGAACCCGTAGCCGCGCGGCATGACGCCGACAATCGTGGCCGGCGTGCCGCTGATGCGAATGACGCGGCCGACGGCGTCTGCCGCGCCGTCCAGCTTGTTCTGCCAGAAGTCGTATCCGACCACCACGACCTCTTCTGCGCCGCTCCGTTCATCGGCGTCCAGCAGCGTGCGTCCCATCAGCGGGGGAACGCGCGTCAGCGCAAAGGTCGACGCGGTCACGGTGGCAACGGTCTCCGGCTGACCAGGGCCCGTGCCGAAGGTGATGTTGCGTTCTTCCACACCGACGGCACCAAGATCGTTGATCGTGCTGAGCCCATTGCGCCACAGCTCGTAGTCTCGGCGCGATACCGGGACCGCCGCGTTGTCGGCGACGCTCCAGTTCCGCAAGGCGACGATCGCGTGGCCGTCCGGAAGCGGAATCGTCGGCCGGAGCGCCTGTCGCGCGATCTCGAACCCGACGGTGCCGACGGCGATCGCGAACGCCACCGCAATCGTGGCGATCGCGGTGAGTGCAGGATGCTTGACCAGCATGCGACCGGCGAGCCTCACGTCGAGGGCCGAGAACCGCGGCCCGCGCGCGTCGCGGCCGCCACCGGTGAAGAACGGAACGCTGTTCAACGCCTTGCCCCGGCGAAGGGCGCGCAAAAGGGAGCGGCTCCGTGCGAGAAGCGAGAGCATAGTGCCTTCTCCTGATCCCATTCGGAAGGTGGGAGATTGCCCCTTGGGGTGGTCAAGGACGAAGGGCATCCATCTCGGGCCGCCATCTCACGAGGAAATGTAGCTCACGGCGCCATTGCCGAAGCAGTCAAGTCGCTACGCGCGCCCGTTTCATTTTGTTTCAGGGGGCCACCGCTGAAGGGTTGCGGGCGCGACCGACAGTGATAGCGCGGAGTCGGGTTGGGTGGTATTGTGGCGGGGGAACTGAGGCGGACATCCCTGGGAGAGGAGCGTGACAATGATCGACAGTATCTGGGCTGGCATGAGTTGGGCTCTCGGGCTGGAGGCCGACTCCTTGGCCGCCTGGCAGATGGCCTTTCGAGCGGTGGTTGTCTACCCGGTCGGGATCGCCTTCGTCCGGATTGGGGAGACACGTTTCATCGGCAAGTTTGCGGCGTTCGACGTGGTCATGGGGATCATGATAGGGTCGATCCTCAGTCGCGCCGTCACCGGCGGCGCACCCTTCTTCGCGACCCTCGCCGCGGCCCTTGTCCTGGTCCTGCTGCACCACCTGTTCGCCACCCTGTCGTTTCATTCGGACTGGTTCGGAGACGTGGTGAAGGGGACGGGACGCACTCTCGTCGTGGGGGGCGCGATCCAGTGGGATGCGCTGCGACGAAGCCACATCAGTGAGAAGGACCTGATGAGTGCGGTGCGCGAGAACGGGGGCGTGGAACAGTTGAGCCGGGTGAAGCTGGCGCGGCTGGAGCGAAGCGGGAACATCAGCATTGTGATGGTCGACGGGTAGGACTACGATTGGGGCCTTCCTGGAGTTCGGCGACGCACAGTGGGCAGCGGGTGCCCCGACGCGGCAGCGCGTGGCCGATGCGTCGGAGCGATTCCCACCAACCGGCCGTGTCAGGCCTCGACTTCCACTTCCTCCAGCGCCTCGGCGTTGATGTCGACCCCGAGCCCGGTGAGGCCCGCGTCCGCCTTCTCTTCCTGTTCCAGAATCTTGCCCAGCTTCTTGCACGCCGCGGTGTAGCCGAGCGCCTCGCCCATCGCGATCATCGAGCGGTACGCCGCGATCTCATAATGCTCGGCCCGGCGCCCACCCGCGACCAGGGCGGCATCGCGCACCAGTGACGGCGTGATTTCCTCGATGGCGCCCTTGCCTTCCTCGATGATCCCGGCAATGCCATCGCAGTGCTTTCCCTTCGGCTTCAGGTCGAGCAGGCCGAACACTTCCTCGAGGGCGACGACCTGGTCCTTCGTCTCGGCAAGATGCTTCGTGAACGCCGCTTTCAGCTTCGGATCCTGCGCCGCCGCCGCCATGGCGGTGAGCGCCTTGATCAGTTGCTTCTCGCCGTCGTAGGCATCGGCGAGCTCGGCGACGAACAGCTCGTGGAGGGTCTTGTCTTTGGCCTTGGGGGTGGTCATGTCGATCTCCGTCGTGGTGAAATGAGTGGCGCGCCGGCGGCAGGCGCACGCCCGCCGCCGTGAATCATCTGGTGGCTATTCTGGCTCGACACCCTTGCGGGGTGCATTCGGATGGAAGGCATCCACTGCCCTGGCCATGGCCAACGTCGTCAGTGCTTCAACGATTCGGCGCCTGGCGTTGTGCGGGCGGGACCCCCTCGGTGCCTTCGGTTCGGCGCCGCCCGCCGCCGCAGCGCGGGGGGACTTCCGGTGGCGCCCACCGAAGAGCACGGCGACAGCGCCGCCACCGAGCAGCGCCAGCCCCAGCGCCCCCCAGGGCCGGGCGCGGATCTGTTCGCGCCAGTCGACCATGTCCCGCGCCTTGTCCTCGAGGGCGCCAAGGTTTCGAGAGATGGTGGCCTTCTCGGTGTCGATGGTGCGTTGCAGTTGCTCGATGACAGCGGTCATGACGGGGTCTCCGGTGTGGTGTCGCGCATGGCGGCGAGGACTTGCGAGAGCTGACCTCTGGCGCGGGCAAGCAAGATGAGGGCTACCAGTCCGGTGGCACCACCGACCGTCAGTGCCGCCGCCCAGGCCGGGAGGACCTGCATCAGGCCGGCGACGGCTCCGAGCAGGAGAAAGGTGGCGGCCAGTGTCGCGACGATGGCGCCGATCCAGAGCCTTGTCGCCGCCGCGCCGAGGCCGCCCACGTCGCCACGGACCTCGGCCATCGCCAACCGGAGCTCCGCGCGCAACATGCGATCGAGACTGGCCCCGATATCCTGAATCAGGGTCCCGAATGAAGGCTCACGGCCGGCATGGAGGGTTCGAAGGTCAGTCGCCACGGAGCATGCGTCCCGCGAGGAACCCGACGGCCACCGCGCCGAGCACGGTCCGACCGGGATGTTCCTTGATCATCGCTTCGAACGAGTTCATCATGTCGCGGCTGCTGGTGTCCCGCAGCCAGGTGGCCGAATCGCTCATCTTGTCGGCTGTCGCCTTGGCGCCCTGAGCCACGTGCTCGCCACCGGCGGTGATGCGGGTTGCGACCGACTCAATCCCGTCGGCCACCTTATCGCGGCCGCTGTGGGTTCCGTCGCCCGCCTGATCGGGATCGCGCTTGAATCCATCGTTCGGTGTCATCGGCCTGGCTGGTGCAGTCATCGTCTGTCTCCGGAAAAATGGGTGGTATCCGTGTGCGTCGAGTGCGACACCTGAAAGGATACGGCTGCATCCCCGGGGTGACCATCGCTCACGCGGTTGAGAGAAGGACTACTTCAGGAGGACCAGCCCAGGACGCCTCGGGCCAAAGCTCGGCCACCGCGGCGGCGCCCACCACGGTGGAACCCGCCTGTTTGCTCGTCCTCCACGAGCTGACTGCCGGGGGGGGACCCCGACCACGGCGCCTCGATCCGGATGCTGGAGAACGGCGGGTTGGGGTCAGGGGCGCGCCGGCTGCGCCCAGCCGGCCTTCCCAATCTCGGGCCGGAACTGTTGATTCATCCCCATCACTTGTGACCCAGACAAGGGAGGGGCATTGCGACGATTCACTGCCATCGTGGGGATGCTGGTTCTCCTGGGCTGCCAGGCGGAATCAGGCGGCGTCTCCTCCGGGACCCGTGACCCCGAGACGCTGTCCGCCGTTTTCGGTGCCACGAGCGGCGCCTGGGTGGATCTCACCCATTCATTCTCCGAGGCAAGCATCTATTGGCCGACGGACACCGTTGGCTTCACCCTCGAGGAACTGAGTTACGGCCATACCGACGGGGGCTGGTTCTATTCCTCGTATCGGTACTCCGGTGCAGAGCACGGCGGCACCCATCTCGACGCGCCGATCCACTTCGCCGAAGGCGGCCATACCAGCGCAGAGATCCCCCTCAACCGTCTGATCGGACCCGCGGCCGTGATCGATGTGTCGGACCGCGTCCATCCGGACTATCTCGTTTCCATCGCGGACCTCACCGGTTGGGAAGCGGAGCACGGCCAGATCCCCGACGGCGCCATCCTGCTGCTTCGGACCGGCTGGGACACGCGCTACGGGGACCGGGCGGCGTATCTGGGAACGGGGATGACCGGCGCCGAGGCCGTTGCGCAGCTCCACTTCCCGGGCCTGAGCCCCCAGGCCGCGGCCTGGCTGGTCGAGAACCGGACCATTGGCGCCATCGGCATCGATACACCCAGCATCGACTATGGCCAGTCCACCGACTTCCGGAGCCACGTCATCCTGTATAGCCGGAACATCCCGGGTTTCGAGAACGTGGCGAACCTCAGTGCGCTTCCTCCGGCGGGCAGTTACGCCGTGGCGCTGCCCATGAAGATCGAGGGTGGCAGCGGTGGTCCGTTGCGGATCATCGCCTACGTGCCGTAACGCCTGCGCGAGTCAGTGGTGGTGGCAAAGCGTGCGATTCTGACACGCCAGACCGCGGCGCACGTGTCGAATTGACACCGTTCGGGATCCGGAAGCCTCGGTTGTGCAGGTCTCCGGGGGCCCCCCGTCTCCCTTCGGAACGGCACGCATGATGCGATGCTTCCCGGTACCCGAACGCGGATGGAACCCGTGAGCTCCCTGAGATCTGCCTGGACTTTCCTGACCATGGCCTGCGCCAGCGGGGCCCCGTCGGAACCGGTGCCCACCCTGCAGATCGTAGCCCCCGCCGAGGTGGCCCTGGTGGAGGGGCAGTCCGCGGAGGTGAGCGTGCCAGGCGCGCCCGCACCGCTCGTGGTGAAGTTCAGCCGGATACTCAGCGACTCCCGGTGTCCCGAGCATGTTCAGTGTGTCTGGGCCGGCGAGGTGGCCGTGCTGTTGACCTACTCCGGCGAGGCGAGCGGGGAGTTGTCGCTGACACTGCCGGACTCCGAAGGCTCTCCCGCCAGCGGGAATGCTGGCCGCTATCGTATTGTCCTGTTGGAGGTGACCCCCTATCCGGGCCATGGGGCGCCGCGGACCCCGCCCAACCGGGTCAAGCTCGGAGTGACCGTCATCCCCTGAGGGCGGACCCACCTCTACGCACCAGGAGCCCCTGGAGTCCCCCACTGCTGGCTCTCGCGCTATCATTCCGGTCATGACCAACCCAGACCCCGGTACCGTCTCCGTGGCCGTCGCCGATGGCATCGGCACGATCACCTTCCATCACCCCAAGTCCAACTCCCTCCCGGGCGCGCTCCTGGCCCAGCTGGCCGAGTCGGTCACCAAGTTCGGCGAGGACCCCGCCGTCCGGGTCATCCTGCTGCGGAGTGAAGGCAAAGCCTTCTGCGGCGGAGCCTCGTTCGACGAACTCAGGGCGATCGATACCGCCGAGCAGGGCCAGCGGTTCTTCAGCGGCTTCATGAACCTGATCCTGGCGATGATCCGGACGCCCAAGTTCGTGATCACCCGGGTGCACGGAAAGGCGGTCGGCGGCGGGGTCGGCATCGTGGCCGCGTCCGACTACGCCATCGCCACCGAAAGTGCCGCCGTGAAGCTCAGTGAGCTGGCCGTTGGGATTGGCCCGTTTGTCGTCGGCCCTGTCATCGAGAAGAAGATCGGGCTCGGCGCGTTCGGGGCCATGGCGGTGGACGCCGACTGGCGGAGCGCCGAGTGGGCCGAACGCCATGGGCTCTATGCCAGCGTCGTGCCCGACGAGACCGCCCTGGACGTGTCCCTTGCCTCGCTCTGTGGCCGGCTTGCCGCCTCCAACCCGGATGCGATGGCGCGCCTCAAGCGGGTGTTCTGGGAGGGCACCGAGCACTGGCCGGCGCTGCTGGCCGAGCGCGCGGCAGCAAGCGGGACGCTGGTGCTGAGCGAGTTTACGCGGAAGGCGATTGCGGCGGTGGGCTCGTAGGGGCCGACCGCGGTCAGCCCTGGTTCACGGCAGGATCATGCAGGGGCCGACCGTGGTCGGCCCTGGTTCAGGGCAGGATTACGTAGGGGCCGACCGTGGTCAGCCCTCATTTCTTAGGGCGGACCACGGTCCGCCCCTACGGGCGCGCGCTGCCATCGCAACAGGGCCGACCACGGTCGGCCCCTACATCAATGCCGCGACAACGCTGCGTTCGATTGATTGGATTCGGATAATTCTGGTTACCACGGCCCGTGCCCTGTGTGGTAACGTGGGCGATGTCCGGTCAACGTCGTCCCATGCGCCTCGCCGATTTCCACTATGGTGGCGGGGCGACCTATTTCGTGACGGTGTGCACCCACAGACGTTCCCACGTGCTCGCCAAGGTCGAAGCTGTGGGCGCCGTGCTCACCCCGCTGGGCTTGGTCATCCAGCGGCAATGGCATGCGATAACGACCCGCGACGCTGCCATTCATCTGGACGAGCTGGTCATCATGCCCGATCATCTGCATGGGATACTTGAGTTTGGACCATCCACGCGGGTCAGACTGCCGCGGATCATGGCCTGGTTCAAAGGGACATCCCTCATTGCCTCGCGCGAGCAGGGGCTGTGGGACCAGACGGCCCTCTGGCAGCGGGGGTACTACGAACGGGTCATCAGGAATCAACGGGAAATGGACCAGATCCGGGCATACATCCAAACCAACCCGATTCGGTGGTCCTTGAAACGTGGCAATCCGTAAGGGCCGACCACGGTCGGCCCCTACGGGTGCCATGCGAGCATCACAACCGGGTGTACCGCCAGCATCCCCGCAGGGCCGACCACGGTCGGCCCCTACAGGTGTATCGCAGCGTATCACAGTATCATTCAGGTATGACCCCCACAATGATGATCCCAACCGGCGGTACGGCCTGATGGACCGCATCCGCGTCGCCTCGCTGCAGTACCTCATCCGTCCGGTCGAGACCTTTGCCCAGTTCGAGGAACAGGTCAGCGGCCTGGTGGACACCGCCAAGGACTACGACTGCCACCTGCTGGTCTTCCCGGAGTACTTCACCCTCCAGCTCCTCACGCTCAATGACGTCCGTCGGCCGATCGCGGAGCAGGTGCGGCACCTGGCCGAGCAGCGGCCGCGGTACATGGAGCTGATGTCGGGGCTGGCCAAGCGGAGCGGCATGCACATCGTGGCCGGCACGATTCCGGTGGTCGAGGCCGACAGCCGCCTCACCAACCAGTCGTACTTCTTCGGCCCCTCGGGTGATCACAAGGTCCAGGGCAAGCTGCACATGACCCGGTTCGAGGTGGAGGACTTCAAGATCTCCCCCGCCGAGCGATTCAAGGTGTTCGAGACGCCATTCGGGCGAGTGGCCATCGCGATCTGCTACGACGTAGAGTTCCCCGAGATCGCCCGCGCGGCGGCGCGGCGCGGCGCGCACATCCTGGTGGTGCCGAGCTGCACCGACGACCGCCAGGGGATGCTGCGGGTGCGCTACTGCGCCCAGGCGCGCGCTATCGAGAACCAGATGTACGTCGTCGTCTCCCACACCGTCGGTTCCCTCCCGATGGTCCCCGCCGTCTCCCTCAACTACGGCTCGGCGGCGATCTTCACCCCGTCGGACTTCGCCTTCTCGCGCGATGGCATCCTGGCCGAGGGAATCCCCAACCAGGAGACAATGGTGATCGGCGAACTGAACCTGAGCACCATTACCGATTCGCGCACCTCGGGGACCGTGCTGCCGCTGCTCGACAGCGAGCGCACCGGCCACCTGGTCGAGACGGTGGACGTGGAGACGCTGTGAGCCCGGTGAGCGGCGTGCGCGTGCGCCCAACCCGTCCCGAGGACTTTGCGGGCATTATCGCGATGTGTCTGGCGGTGTACCCCGAGAGCAAGCCCTGGCGGGTGGAGCAACTCAGCTCGCACCTGGAGGTCTTCCCGGAGGGACAGCTGGTGGCGGTGACGGAGGACGAGCGGGTGGTGGGCGTGGCGTCGAGCTTGATCATCTCCTGGAATGACTACGAGGTGATGGGTGGATGGGGGGACTTCACCGCCAAGGGAATGTTCACCAACCACGACCCGGCGCGCGGCCGCACCCTGTACGGCGCCGAGGTCATGGTCCACCCGACGGAGCAGGGCTCGGGGATCGGGCACATGCTCTATGAAGCTCGGCGGGAGATTGCCAAGAGTTGCGGCCTGCTGCGGATCAGGGCTGGCGCGCGACTACGGGGCTACAGCGAGCACGCCAGCACCATGGACGCCGACAGCTATGTCCGCCAGGTCGTGAGTGGGGTGTACGGTGACCCCACGCTCAGCTTCCAGCTCAGGGAAGATTTCCATGTGCTGGCGGTGGTGCCGAACTACCTCGGTTCGGACCCCGAGAGCCAGGGGTACGCCGCGGTGATCGAGTGGTTGAACCGGGAGGTGGCCACGGCGGACGAGGTGGCCGAGGCGGAGCGCCGGTGGGCGCGGTGGGAGGCGTAGCGACCCGGGGTGATGTGGTGAGCTGATGGTCCGCAGATGACGCAGAAGGGTGAGATGACGCAGATGGGCCCGTGTTCCAAGGAGCTCCGGGGCCGGGGCAAGACGCTCGATGGAATTGTCCGCAGATTACGCAGATGACGCAGATTCGGGCGTCCGGGATCTGACGGCCGCACTTCGCCAGGCGGGGATCTCGTTAGGGGGTTGTGAACTCAACTCGCCGGGAGGTCTCAAGTCCCGGGCAGGCATGGCAAGCGGTGCCCCGCCACGAATGCTGTTCACCAAAAGCCACAAGGAACATCGAGGCGAGTCAGAGCTGGCCCTGCACACCAATCAATCTGCGAAATCTGTGTAATCTGCGGATAAACTCTCCTGAGATCTCCGCAGGGGACACGCAACTCCACCGCACACAGAGCCATCTGCGTCATCTCACCCTTCTGCGTCATCTGCGGACCCCCGCTTGCCCAGCCACTCCCGCACCATTTCCCCCGCCGCCGCCCCCATCTCCTGCGGAAACAGGTGTCCGTGCCCTGGAATCGTCCGAATATCCGCCCACGGCCACACCCGGCGCATCTCCTCAACGGTCTCCGAAACGACCGTGGTACTGCTCCCGCCGGTGATGACCAGTAGCGGAATATCCGACGAGAGCCGAGCCGCCTCCACCCAGGTCTCGGCATAGAACGACTCGTAGTAGTATGCCTCCCACTCGCCGGTCCAGGTGAGCTCTAACCCGTCACCGTCCGCCGCAGGCTGGGTCATGCTCTCGGCGTAGAGCCGGAGGGTGCTGTCGGGCCAGAGCTTGAAGAGCGTCCGGCTGCGCCAGAACGCATAGGCCTCGTCCACACTCGCAAAGCGACTGCGTCGGCGCCGAGCCCCCTGCACCAGGTCGAACCGTGCCGGTTCCCCCCTCCGCCTGAGGTCGGCGATCTCGGCCATGACCTTCGGTGGCAGGATCGTCGGGTCCAGGAACACCAGCTTCCGGAAACGCTGCGGCTCCCGGACCGCAGCCAGCAGGGTGGCCACTCCGCCGTACGAGTGCCCCACCCCCATGACCGGCCCCCGGGCGTGCTCCTTGAGCCCCGCCAGGAGGTCCTCCGCCAGCGTCACCCAGGTTCCGGGGCGCGGGGGTGGCTGGCCGATGTCGGGCCAGAGCGCCCGCGGTGGCAGGCAAAAGGTGTGATAGTCCACCAGGAGCGGCTGGCAGAACGGCGCGTAGGTGGCCGGCGGAAAGCCGTTGGCTATCGCCAGATGGAGCGGCGGGCCGCTCCCGCCGAATTCGTGCAGGGGTTGGTTTGGCATCGACTCGGATGGTAGTATAAGTCCGATTCCCATGGTTGTCCCCCGCGTTGGCGTTGCCGGTCCCGACCCGTTCCCTGCTGCCGGAGGCACCTGCCCGTGTTCTCAAGGATGCGAAAGACCGCGACCGACTACGACGTGATCGTGGTGGGCTCGGGCGCCGGTGGCGGCATCGCCGGCTACGTCTGCGCCATGGCGGGCCTCAAGGTGCTGATGCTGGAAGCGGGACGGGACTACGACCCGGTCAGCGAAACGCCGATGTTCCAGACCAATGCCATGGCCCCGCTGCGCGGCGGTGGCACCCCCGACAAGCCGTTCGGCTTCTACGACGCCACGGTGGACGGCGGCTGGCAGGTACCCGGCGAGCCCTACACCAATGGTGACGGCCCCCCCTTCTACTGGTGGCGCTCGCGGATGCTCGGCGGGCGCACCAACCACTGGGGCCGGATCTCCCTCCGCATGGGCGAGTACGACTTCAAGCCCCGCAGCCGCGACGGGCTCGGCTTGGACTGGCCAATGGACTACGAGGACCTTGAACCGTACTACGACAAGGTCGAGGCGCTGATCGGCGTCTACGGCAACAACGATGGCCTCGAGAACACCCCCGACTCCCGCAACGGCACCCTCCTGCCCCCGCCCAAGCCCCGGGCGATGGAACGGCTCCTTCAGCAGGCCGGCCGCAGGCTGAACATCCCGATCGTCGCGGCCCGCCTGGCCATCCTCAGCACCCGGCAGGACGTGGACCGCGTGGTGCGGCTCTGTCACCCCGACAACCCGCGGGCTCAGGCGCTCCTGGCCGAGACGCTCCGGCGGCGTCAGGCCTGCTTCTGGGCCACAC
>JBHEPH010000032.1:13284-31339 GCA_046260395.1 Gemmatimonadales bacterium | reverse complement strand
GCGCCTCCACCATCTGTGCACCGAGACGGGCCGCCTCCCCCGCCTGCACCGCCTGGGGCTCCCGGCGAGGCGGGTGCTGACGGAGGCGCCGGGGAGTCAGGCCTTCCCTCAGGGTGGGTTCTACGTGCTCCGCCATGGTCGAGATCGGTGTATCGTCCGCTGCGGGCCGGTCGGGCTGGCCGGTGCGGGCTCCCACGACCACAATGACCAGCTCTCCTGTGAGTTGACCTTGGATGGCCGGGAGTTCATTACCGACAGCGGGACGTACACCTACACCCGGGACCTGACGGCACGGTACGCCTTCCGGTCTACCGCGGCCCACAACGCCATCCAACTGGGCGGCGAGGAGCAGAACCCCATCCGGGTAGACCGGCCCTGGCGCGTGCTGGCGGACCGGACCCGGTCTGTCTGCACCACCTGGAACGCAGATGATCAGGGCACCGTGTTCGAGGGGCGCCACCACGGCTTTGCGCACCGTCCCTCAGGAGCGCTGTGCACCCGGCGCATCGCCGTGGACGCGCAGTCCGGCGAATGGACTGTCGCTGACACCCTGGAGGGCACCGGCACGGAAGATCTTGTGTGGCGGCTGCACCTGGCGCCCGGTGAGGCAGCCGCCACCCCGCAGGCGCCAGGCCGCTGGGCGCTCAAGCATTCCAACGCCCCCGGCCACTTCATCACCGCGGAGGTGCCACCGGAGCTCAAGCTCAAGCTCTCGGAGTCGCCCCACAGCGAGCGCTACGGGGAGATGGTGGTTCGGCCGATGGTGCTACTGGAAGGGAACGTGACACTCCCGGTTGTCATTACGCTGCGTATTTCACCAGGCCAGGCCCGACCGGGCGGAGACCGCGCATGAGCATGAAGGGCAGGGACATCGTCTGTTTTGCCAATGACTGGCGCACCGATCCGACCAGCAAGCACCAGTTGATGAAACGGTTTGCCGACGCGAATCGGATCCTCTGGGTAGAAGCATCGGGAATGCGCCGGCCCAACCTGGCCAGCAAGGACGACCTGGGTCGGATCGCGAGGAAAGCGCGGAGCTTCTTTACCCCGGCCCGGGCCGAGCGCCCCGGGCTCCATGCCTACTCGCCTCCCGCACTTCCGTTACCGGGCTCTGCGTTCGCTGACCGCCTGAATGCACAGCTTTATCGCGTGACTCTGCGTCGTGAGATGCGTCGGATCGGGATGGGGCCTCGGCCCCTGATCTGGATCTATGTGCCGCACGTCGCTCCCTGGATCCGGAAATTGCCCCGTTCAGGGATGGTATACCACTGCGTGGACAAGTGGAGCGCGTTTCAGGACTATGACGCCGCACACATGACCGCCTGCGAAGCGGAAATCTGTCGGGAGGCCGACCTGGTGCTGGCCTCCGCCGAGGACCTGGCGGAACGCTGTCGCCAGTACCGCGCGGATGTGCATTATGTGCCCCATGGCGTGGAGCACGATCACTTTGCCCAGGCATTGCAGCCGGGAGCGCTGCCGGCCGATATTGCCAGCCTGCCGGAGCCGCGGGTCGGGTTCTTCGGCTTGATCCACGAATGGGTGGATATTGACCTCATCGGCGCACTGGCCGACCGTCTGCCCTACCAGTTCGTGCTGATCGGCGCGTCCAACCAGGACCTGACCGCGCTGTTGAAACGGCCCAATGTGCACCATCTTGGCCGCAAGCCCTACGGCACCCTGCCGGACTACTGCCGCGGCTTCGCGGCGGCCATCGTGCCGTTCCGCATCTCCGAGCTGACCCTTTCGGTGAACCCGATCAAGCTGCGGGAGTACGCCGCCGCTGGCCTGCCGGTGGTGGCCTCCGACCTGCCAGAGATCCGCCGGTGCGGGGAGATCGCGACCTGCGCCACTGGCGTGGATGCCTGGGAAGCCGCCGTCCGCCACGCGGTGCAGGAGGGGCAGGATCCGGCCGCTCGACAGCGGCAGTCAAGCCGCGTAGAATCCGAGGACTGGGGGGCGGTGGCGGAGCGGGTGGGGGAGATGGTGAATGGCGCGGTGGGGGAGCGATAGCGCTCGAATGGTCCTGGGCTGACGCCGCCTTGGGGGATCGCTGGCCCGGGTCGCCTCCCGTTCCCACGGGTCACCCGGCGGGGATCGTTGGATCGTGCCCCGGTGGCCGTTCGTTCCCACGGGTCACCCGGCGGGTGACCCTCCAGGCTGGCCACGTGTATTGGTCAGCCCGCTGGGATCTCTGAGCAGACTGGCCGCGACGCCCCTGGTTGGGGTGGCTGGCGGGTCGGCCGGATCCGGATCCACGTGGCCTTGCGCGCGGTAGAGGGATTCAGGCGGCTGCCGTCATCATGCTCCTCCTGCCCGGGGTGACATCGTGGGTGCGCCATCCGCGGAACGGCCGGGCTCGGCTGGCCGGGAAACCTGAAATACCTCGATGGTGGCCCAGGGACCCAGTTGAGGCATCAACTGGAGTAGGAAACGGTCGAGCTGCCGGGATTTTCGGACGACGGATTCCGGTACCCCTAGCCGTTCGAGAATCGTCGTCCCCGGAAACTGGAACCGTCGCCTCGGGCCGTCCTGGAACTCCCGGCGGAAGTCGTGCAATTGTGCTTGGGTCAGGGGGTATTCGAACGGGCTGATGTCCTCACTCCGGTTCGGGAAAATCCGCCGGAGTGCGCGGTAGAGTCTTGAATCTCGCACTGGCTCAATGAAGATCGCGACTCCCCCGGGCCGGAGTACTCGCCGCACCTCCTGGCTTGCCTCTGTCAGGTTGAGGTGATGAAGTATGGCGACACCGAAGACGATGTCGACGGAGCCATCCGGGATCGGCATCCTGTGCCCAGTGGCCAGGAGAAACTCGGTGTCAGCCTCCAACCCGTGAGTGGCCAATCTCTTGTGGGCCACCTCAAGCAGGTGCGGCGAGATATCCAGCGCCAGGAGCCTCGCACCCCGTGCCCGGAGCACCACCGCTATCCGGCCACTGCCGCACCCATAGTCGAGTACTGTCTTTCCCCGAATGTCGCCGAGCAGGGAGAATCCGTACTCGAGACTGTAGGGTGTGTCCTTGGGTGGGTTCATATAGCGGGATATGTGGTAGTCTCCTAACCGGAGGCCAGCGGCTTCAGCATCGCGCGCCTCGATCGCGCTGCGCGTGACCTCCGCTTCCTCCCATGCCGCCCGGTCTAGGCGGCTTGCTGACTGAGAATTTCCGCTTGTCATCACACTTAGTCCCTTTCAAGGGTGGAGTACAGGTCGGCCATGAACGCTTGAGTTCGTGGGCAAGCGCTCTCAGCGCCCCCACACATCCCACCGCCCCCTCACGCCATTCCAGGTGGCAGTAACTATAGCTGCCTGCATGGCCACTCCCCAGCGGAGTGCGCCCCGAGCCTTCCGGCAGAGGGCACCGGGTGCCAAGGTGGCCAGCAGGACCGCTCCCCCGCCAGCCCCGAGCAGGCCAGCCCCGAGTGCCGTCGAGGCCGCGAAGGTGGCGCCGGTGACCCCCGCCAAGAGAATGAGCAGCGCAAAGGGCGTAGCCAGCCGCAGCAGCTTGTGACACCAGAATTGCAGCCAGGCCGGATTGCGCCAGGGCAGCAGCACACCGGGCATCCAGGCCACCAGCTGCAGGTTGCCGGTCAGGGTGCGCACCTTCCGTCGGTACTCCTGTTCCGGGGTGGTCGTCCGGGTGTCGGTGGCCACCGCGCCTGGCTCGAAGCCCACCCGGTGTCCGTCAAGGATCAGGCGCATCGGTACCCAGAGGTCATCCAGGATCAGGGCGGCCGGCAGCGGAGTCCAGTGTTCACGGCGCATGGCGTAGATGGAACCCGACACGCCGATGGCGGAATGGACCCTGGCCTCCGCTGCCCGCAGCCGGCGTTCCAGCCGCCAGTAGCGCGCCAGCAGGCCGCCCCCCTCCTTCTCATTGCCAATCTGGAGCGCCCCCGAGACGGCGTCCCACGGCCCGTGCTCCAGCGCCGCAATCAGCCGTGGTATGGCCTGAGGCTCGAACCGCTGTGCGGTGTCGGCAAAAACCAGCACCTCTCCGGTGGCCGCGGCCACTCCGGCGTTGAGTGCCGCCGCCTTGCCGGGATGTTCCCCTCGCGACACGACGCGAATGGCACAGGGCGCGGGGCTCAGGCCCACGATGTCGTAGGGGGATGGGTCACCATCAATCGCGACGACCAGCTCCAGTTGGCTGGCCGGCCAATCGCCGCTCAGGATGTCCTGCAGCCGAGCCATGACCGCTTCCGGGGGCTCCCGGGTGGCCAGGACGACCGAGACCAGTTGGCCGGGCTGGGCCGGTGGGCCGACTGGAGCGGGGCGTGTGCCGCCGAGCTGGATCATGACCCAGGGGTAGATGACCCAGGGAATGAGAACCAGCAGGGCGCCCACCGCGGCCAGAGCGATCCAACCGGTCATCGCTGGTGGGCGCCCAGCCAGATGTGGAGGACCAGCAGCCGCCAAAGCTGTGCGCTGTGGTCCCGCCGGCCACGGAGGTGTTCCGCCAGGATCCGGCGGACGGCGGTGCGGTCACACCACGCGTAGATCGGCGAGTCCGCCGCTTCCAGCGCAGCCAGTCGGTGGCGCAGGGGGCCGCGCATCCAGTGCACAATCGGCACCCCAAACCCCTGCTTTTTCTTCTCCAGTACCGACGCGGGCACCAGCGGCCTGATCGCCTCGCGGAAGATCCACTTGCCCACCCCGTCCCGGAACTTGAGCCTGGTCGGCAGCGACAGCGCGAATTCGGCGAACTCATGATCCAGCAGCGGCACCCGGGCCTCCAGCGAGACCTTCATGCTCATCCTGTCCACCTTGGTCAGGATATCGCCGGGCAGGTAGCTCAATACATCCACCAGTGCCATCCGCGCCGAAAGGTCCCGGCCCGCGGTCTGCTCAAAGAGGTTGCCAAGCAGGTGCTCCAGCCGCGCTTCCTCTCCCGCCAGCTCGGCACGCACTACACCACCCTCCGCAATCAGTGCCGGCAGCGCCACCGTGGAGGCATAGCGGCCAAGCGGCCCGCGGCCCTGGTTCATCAGGTACTGCTTGCCGAGCATTCCATGGGGAAGGAGCCGGCCGATGGCCCCGACGGCGCCCTGCACCAGCGAGTTGGAGAGCCCGCCGGTGCGGACCTCATGGTAGCGGGCATAGCCACCGAAGAGCTCGTCACCGCCATCGCCGGAGAGTGCCACCGTCACCTGCTCGCGGGCCACCTGCGAGACAAGCCAGGTGGGCAGCGCGCTCGAATCGGCAAACGGCTCGTCGAAGGCAAGCACCAGCTCGTCGGCCAGCGCATCCACATCGGGTGTCAGGATCCGCTCGGTGTGGTCGGTGCCGAGCGCTGCGGCCACCAGCGCGGCGTGGGGCGCCTCGTTGAACTCCCGCTCGGCAAAGCCGATGGAGAAGGTCTTGACCCGCCCAGAGGCAAGCTGGGTCATCTGCGCCACGACGGCGGACGAGTCTATTCCACCACTCAGGAAGGCGCCGAGAGGCACGTCGGACTCAAGATGACACTGCACGGCGTCGGCCAGGAGCCGGCGGATCTCGGCGGTGGCGTCCTGCTCAGTGATCGCTTCCTGCTCGGCCACCAGTGGCGACCACCACTGCCGTTCCTCCAGCGGCTGGCCTGGCTGCCAGATGGCCAGGTGGCCCGGCGCGAGCTTGCGGACCCCCTGCCAGATGCAGAGCGGGTCGGGCACGTAGCCCAGCGCCAAGTAGCGGAGCAGGGCGGTGGGGTCGGGTTGGGTGGGGAAGCCATCCAGCACTTCCAGGCTCTTCAGCTCACTGGCAAAGGCAACGCCGCTCCCGCTGGGCCAGAGGTAGAGCGGCTTGATGCCGAGCCGGTCGCGGGCCAGCAGCAGGCGCTGGCGGGGCCGGTCCCAGAGCGCGATGGCGAACATGCCGCGCAGCCGGTCCAGGACCTTGTCGCCCCATTGCTCGTAGCCGTGGACGATCGTCTCGGTATCGGAGCGGGTACGGAAGGTATGGCCGAGCGGTTCGAGCTCGGTGCGCAGGGCGCGGAAGTTGTAGATCTCGCCGTTGAAGACGAGCTGGATGGTGCCGTCTTCATTGCCGATCGGCTGCCAGCCGCCGTGGACATCAATGATGCTGAGGCGGCGCATGCCGAGCGCCGCGGGGGGCTCGACAAGGAAGCCCTCGCCGTCGGGGCCGCGGTGGCGGATGGCGGCGCACATGCCGCCGAGCATGGTGCGGGCGGCGTCAGGGCTGAGGGGGAGGCCGGCGAACCCGGTGATACCGCACATGGGTCAGGGGCTCGGCACGCGGTGGCGGCCGGGGTGGCAAGCATCCGGAGTGGGCATAGGGCACGGAAGGGGCAAGAATTGGACCTTTCAGGGCCAGGTGGGGCGGCGAATACCTGTCACAGCAGATTGCCAACCGTCACCCAATTTACCACCGTCCGCACAATTCACCGTAGGCCTCCCGGACGGGCTATCTTTGGGCAAACACCGATGCACTCCGCCCAAGAGCCCACTTGACCGAGTCCACACTGGAAGTCAGCGTGATCATTCCCGCCTACGGCGTGGCGCCCTTCATTGTGGAGGCACTTTCCTCCGTCATCGGCCAGACCGAGAAGCGCTGGGAAGTGATTGTGGTCAATGATGGCTCCCCCGATACGCAGGCGCTGGAGGCGGCGCTGGACCCATTCCGGGACCGGATCAGCTACCACTCCCAGCCCAACTTGGGCGTGGCCGCCGCCCGCAATGCAGCCGTCCGGATCGCTCGCGGCAGGTGGCTGGCTTTTCTGGACGGTGACGATTTATGGGAACCAGCCTTCCTGGCCAGGCAACTGCAGTTTCTGGAAGCAAATGGGCTGGATATGGCTTGGAGCGATGGCTGGTATGCCGGCGACGTGGCACCGTCTGGCAGCCGACTCATGGCGATTGCCCCGTGTCGTGGCCCGGTGACCGTGATGGCACTGCTGACGGGGGCCGTCAGTGTCACCACCTCCGCCACGGTGGTTCGGCGGCAGCTTGTGGAGGCGGCGGGTGGCTTCGATGAGGCGTTGTTGCGGGGCCAGGACTTCGACCTCTGGGTCCGGCTGCTACATCGGGGAATCCGGGCCGGCTACAATCCCGAGGCACTGATCCGGTACCGGGTGCGCCCGGGAAGCCTCTCCGGGGACGAGGTTGCCCAGGCCGAGAGGGCGGTGACGGTGGTCAGGGGGCTTCGAACCAAACTCCGCTTCACTAAAGCGGATGCCGCAGCCCTCGATGAGCGGATCGCCGATCTTGAGGCGCACCTGGCGCTGGCCACCGGCAAACGGCATCTGGCGCGGGGGGAATATGACCTCGCAGGGAGGGAATTGCGGGCCGCCAAGCGAGGACTACCCTCTGCAAGGCTCCGCATTGCCTTGGTTCTGCTGCGGCTCATGCCAGGGTTGGTTCGCCGCCTTCATCTGGCGCGGAACCCCGGGGAGGGTCGATAAACGGGGATGTGAGTGTTGGGGAGGCGATATACACCCAACTCCACGCGGCCAAACCGCTCAGGATACCCTTCGTGTCGGAGGAGGGGCGCCGCGACGACTCGGCGCGACCCCGCTGCGAGTGGGCGTCCCTTCGATGGTACCGTGACCCAGGATCGCAATCGCCGAAACCAGGATTCCGATATAGATGTATGGGAAGGCAATACGGTGAAGCGATCCGAAGATCCCCGCCTGCATGAATGCGACAAGGCCAACGACAAGCGTGGCGATCTGCCTGGACGCTACCGGATCGGTAAGCCGGAGCCTCACCACGGTCCGCCAGCCCTGCCAGAGTGCCGACGCCAGCATGGCCAGCAGGAGGAGAAGCCCAATGACCCCGGTTTCCGCCAGGGTGTTGAGGTAGATGCTGTGGGTGTCCCGTTGCCCCCGTGCGGTAAGGTCGAACGACCCGGTCGAAGCATATTCGGCGTGCACTGCCGGGTAGCTACCAACTCCGACCCCGGCCACCGGGTGATCCTTCGCGATGGCCACGGCCACCTTCCAGATCTCGAATCGTTGTTCCGCAGAGCCCTCGACGTCCACTTCCCTCAGGGTAGTTGGGTCTCCAGCGCTGGTCAGGCCTGCAAGCCGGCCCCAGACGTCAGGGGGGGCAACCAGATAGAGGGCACCAGCGGCCAGGGCCGTAATGGCGAGCCCCTTGGCTTCCCGGCGGTACTGCACGAGCACCATGAGGCCGAAGGTGCCCAGTGCCAGGATTCCACCGCGGGACTGGGTGATGACGATCAGGATCGGCAGGATGATGACGCCCGCCAGGGCTGAATACCGGATCCACTTGAGCCGCTGCTCGCCCTGAAGGGTGGCAACCGCCAGTGCCAGGATAAGGAGTGTCAGGGCGGCCAGGTCGTTCGGATTGGCGAAGATGAAATTCCAGGCGTAGCGCCCGAAGATCTGGATGCCGAAGATGAAGTTGAAGAAGGTGCCCCGTACCGGGTAGAGCGCGTATATGCCAAGCCACACCACGATCAGGGTGGCCAGCTGGCGGCGGGAATGAGCGACATTGGCGGCCACCAGGAAGATGAGCCACAGCTTGGCCAAATCGATCGTGGCATCCCATGTCACGGCGGGATTGACGGCCATGGGCGTGGTGGCAGCCGCCCAGAGCACCCACGCCCCAAACCAGAGAAGTGCGGGGGGAACCCGAAGCCGCTCCGCCTGGACAAAGATTCCGATCAGGCCGAGCAGGAGGCCATATGTCCCGATGGCGGCCTTGGCACTGTGAACCACCCAGAGGTAGACGGTCACCCCGATAAAGGCTGCCGACCACCTCATGCGGTCTGTGCTAACGCCCCCCGAGGCCGTCACGGCTGCAGGGCGAGTCGCTGGGTCCATGGGACTGGCCGGGGCACGGAGGGTGGCACTGGGTCGCATCCCAGCCATGGCTGGCAAGTTCCGGGCCGATTGTCGCCCGCTGCTCACCTCGCAAAGCGGGCAAAAACCGCCCCCATCGTGCTCCCGTACCGCTGGTACGAGAACCGATCACGCACCAGCTCCTGCCCGGCGGCGATGATCCTGTCCCGGGTACCGGCATCGGTCAGCAGGCGGTACACCCCGTTGAACAGCTGTTCGGCGTTCCCGGGCTCGTGCAGGAATCCGGTCACGTTGTCCTCGATCATCTCCGGTATCCCGCCGACTCGGGTGGCCACGACCGGGCACCCCGCTGCCATCGCCTCGAGAATGACCAAGGGAAGTCCCTCCGTATGGGTCGGCAGCACCGAGGCGGTGAACTGTGGCCAGATTCCGTCGAGTCGTGGAACCGCTCCAAGGAAGCGGATGCTCCCCTCCAGGCCCTGGGCCTTGATCTCGGCTGAGACGGTCCGAAAGTGCTCCCGGTAGGTCGGGGCACTGTCGTAGTCACCCACGACCACGATGCACGCGCTGGGGAGCCGCTGCCGAAGCATGGCCGCCATTGCGATCAGGGTTGCGAAGTCCTTGGCCGGGGCGACCCGGGCCACCATTCCGATCAGGATCGTCTCCGGCGGGAGGCCCAGGCGAGCGCGGATGTCCACGGGCGGGACAGCTGGCTCGGTGACAGGGTAGGCGACCGCGTCGTGCACAACCGACGTGCGCGCCGGGCTGATCCTGCCGGCAAAGCACCGTCGCGTCTCGTCGGAGACAAAGCAGAAGTGAGACACCGTCTTGAGGAAGCGGCGTTCTCGGCGGGCGATTGCGGGGTACTGGCAGCGGATATGCGTCGTGACCGGCACCCCCGCCAGCAGTCCGGCGAGCCAAGTCTGGTACACGCCGAGCAGGTCGGCGCAGTGGAGCAGCGAAACCTTGTTTCGTCGCAGGAGGCGGCTCAGGTGCCAGGAGGCGCGCAGGAACGGCCAGGCCGCCCGGAGGCTGAACTCTTCGTTCTCAAACGGGATCACGGGGATGCCGTGATTCGCGAAGAGCTCGTTGACGGGAGCGGCGTCCCCCCGAACCAGTGCGAGGTGGTCGAAATTTTCGGCACCGACCGCCTGGATCAATCGTACGGTGCCCCACTCCGTGCCTCCCACACCGGGCCAAGGGAGGACGTGAGCGATCCGCGGTCGGTGCTTGTCCAGAGCCGCTACCTCCGCACCAGCTTGTCCGCCGCCGTGCCGCTTGCCGACCGTGGACGCCGACGTTCCCACCGGTGGTCCCCCAGGCGCCAGGCACTCACCCCTATGGCCATGATGCAGGCGCTGGCCAGGGTGCCCACCACGCTGGAGCGAATGCTGACCTTGTCGAAGAACCCCACCATCGCCTCGCTGACATTGGGGCGGAGCTGCAGGTAGTCCAGCAGGAAGACCCCCATGCCGACGAACAGGAGGGCGCCGAAGAGGACCTCAAGGACGGAGACCACCCGGGCCACCACCGGGTGTCCGAGAATTCCACTGGTGATGCTTGCCAATCCCCAGCCCAGCACAGCCGCCGGCAGGGCGCCCACGACGAACCCCATCACCGCGAATCGCCACTGGAGCCCCCCTGTCGGCACCGGGGATTGGAGGATCTGGGATGTGTCGGCGATGAGGGTGGAGAGGAGCAGGGCCGCCAGCGGGTAGCCTGCCCAGGCAAGCGGTCTCCAGGTGTCAGTGGCCTGCATTGGGGCTCCACGGTGCAATGGAAGAGGGCGACCGAATAACCGGATAAAAGGTAAGGGGGAGCGCTCGAAAGCGCCCCCCCTCGTTCCCTCAGCAGCCCACGCCACCTGCCCGGGGGCGGGCAGGCGCGGTGGTGTGCTGGCTACTTGCGGTCCTTCCGGCGACGGACCGCACCGGCACCGGCCAGGCCAATGAGGCCAGTGGCCAAGAGCACCATGGTGGCTGGCTCGGGAACGATCTGCTGGACGTTGTCAACGGCGAAGACGAGGTCGTTGTAGTCTGCATCGCCCAGGCTCTGGTCTTCGAAGGCGAAGACCCGGGTGTTGACAGGTGCCAACTGGGCATTATAGCCATTAGTGGTGACTTCAGTGTTCCAGAAGTCCCTGGTAACATGTGCGACGTGCACGTTGCCATCCGAGTTGTCGGTCCCCGGGCCAGTCCACCAACCCGTCGGGAAACCGTCAGTGGTGCACGCCGGAATGCCGTTCGATGGGCCGTCACTGGTGCACAGCAGGAAGACAATCTCATCGTTCACACTGGTGCCGTAAATCACGTCACTAAGCGGAGTGCCGGTGTTCTGCCCGGAGGGTACGTCGATCATGAAATCGGCCACCTGGACTCCACCGATGAAGGCGAACAGGCGGTTGTTGTTCCAGGCGTCATTGTACAGGAAATAAACCGTAATATCGCCCCCGTTGGAGATGAAGGGGTCCACGCCGACGTACGGACCGAGGTTCGGCACAGCGTGCGCGGCCGGCGCCAGAAGCAGGGCCGCAAATGCCGTCGAGACGGCGGCGCGTTTCAGGATACTCATGGTAACTCCCTCGCAAATGAAAGAAAAGAATGCAGCCGTGCCAACCATCCATCTGACCACCGAGACCTAACTGCCCACGACCAACTCGCTTGGCCTGACCGGGGCGCTGGGCAACCGTCCCGCCGTTCGCCATCCAGCCATGGCCAGCACAATCAGCACGGGGATGCTCAGCCCGCCCACCAACGCTGCCCGCACCATCGCTGCCCAGAACACTGGCGGTGCTGCTTCGCTGCTTGCCCTGACCATCCCCAGCGAGTCCAGGACGAAGATGACCAGCAGCACCGCCAGGACCCCCGCTGCAACCCCGGCGAAGAGCGCCGTCCGGCGAACCATGCCCGGGGATTCCTTAAGGACTCCGGCCCAGAGCAACAACGCCACCCCCAGGGTGGGAAACAACGTGGCGCCCAGCACGAACCCGAATCCGCCAAACCGCCACTGAGGGGTGCCCAGATTCACGGGCCACAGGTTCGGCGCTATGGTGACCAGCGGGCCGAGGATCAGGAACGCCCCCACCGTGGCAACAATCGACCACGGGATCATTCGCTCCAGGGCCGCGCTCATGACTTCACCCCAGCGTCGAAAGATCGCACACCGTTCAATAGCAGGACGCATGCCATCGGAACACTCCTCGGGTGATAGCCTTAAGTTGCTGTGGGGTAATAATATAGCTGTCGCTGTTGAAAAACAAGACAGGGGTACTGTTGCTTCCTCACAACTATAACTACTGGTGCGTCGTTGCAGCAATGACCGGGGGGGAGGGTTGAATTCCACTTGGATCCGGGTCACCAGGCAGCGATTCAAATACCACCGGGATCAGCGCTGCCGCCGCCTCAATCCCATATCGGTCGGCATCCTCTTCCGAGGAGCGTACCGGCACGACGATACGTACGAGCGCCTCATCACTGCGGCCGTGGAGCGCCTTATCCCGAAGCAGTTCCCACTTGACCCCATACTCGTTGGCGGCCACTCGGCCGCGCCCCTGGTACCAGTAGTACACGATGGCCCTGGCGGACTTGTTCGCTAACAAGTATCGGTTGACCTCGAAACTACCCTGGCTGGTCTCGATGATCCGGGTTTCGGCACTCACCGCCTCCCACCCGGCACCGGGCAGGCAATTCTTGGGGGAGTGGATGCTCTTGCCCTGGGTCTGGGCCAGATAGTAGCCGATATAGACCGAGAAGTCGTAGGCCGGTTCGGGTTCGTTGGCATAGAACCGCATGACGTAGTGGTCCATGCCGGCCACCGCCGCCTCCGCCTCGTCCACGATCCGATCCCAGCTCCCCCTGCCGAGGAGCGAGTCGGGCACCACAGCCTCCAAGGGCCGGACCAGTGGCACGGCCTCCTGTTGGGTGGCCAGGAGAAGAAGCGCGCAGCCACCGCTGAGCAGCCCTACCGGGATCCAGATTCGGACGCTATGCGATGGCATGACGCCTCCGCTGGATGGTGGCTTCCACCCACCGCACGCCTACCGCGGCCGCCCCAACGCACGCAAACGACACCAGGAAGAGCAGCCACCCCTCGGTGAGGTGCATGAAGCCCTCGCCCATCTTCGGATCCACGAAGAACACCAGGAAGCCGGTCAGGAACACCCGCACGCCGTTGATGACAATGGCAATCGGGATGGCGATGAGCAGCAGCATGATGCGTGACACCGGATGCTTGAGCCAGAGCCCGCCCATCAGGACGCCGAGTGCCAGCAGCGCGGTCAGCGAACGCAGGCCGCTGCACGCCTCCGCCACGAACAGCCGGTGACCGGGGATGTCAATGACATTGCCCGAGAGCCGCACCGGAATCTGCCGCCATTCCAGCAGCGCCGCCCCCATCTGGGAGGCCACGAACTGCAGTGGCAAGGCAATCGCCTGGCGGATCAGCTCCGGTAGCGGCACCGACAGGATGATAAGCGTAAACGGGAGCCACCAGGCCAGCGCCTGCCTCAGCCCCCAGTAGTACACCACCAGCCCGCCCAGCGCCATCACCATCGACATTCGCATGGTGAACAGCTCGGCCGCCAGCTCCGAGACGCCGCGGATCAGCACCGCACCGAGCAGCAGCAGGGTGCCGAGCACCACCGAGGGTTTGGTGTCCTTGAGCAGGCCGGCCTTCCAGACCAGCCAGATGGATACCGGCGCCAGCAGCAGGCCGTGGCCCGACTCGGGGTCGTTCCACCAGTCGCGGCCCAGCAGCATCGCCGGGCGCCAGAAGAGCACCACGAACGCCACCGCCAGGAGCACCCAGGGGAGGTAATCCAGTATGGCGGTCCGGCCCACTGGCCGGACTGCCGCTTCGGTCACTGTCGGCGCACTCATCCTAGCGCGACCCTCGCCGGAACAGCATCACGGGGATCGTATTCAGCATGATCTTCAGGTCCTCCCAGAAACCGGCCTTCTCAATATACTCAAGGTCGTACTCGACCTTCTTGCGGACATCGTCCAGGGTGCTGTCGTACTCCAGGTTGATCTGGGCGTGCCCGGTAATCCCGGGGTAGGCGCGCTGGCGGACCTGATAGTTGGGAATCTTGTCACGAAGGTCGGCAAAGATCGTGGGGCGCTCCGGCCTTGGGCCCACCACGTTCATCTCCCCCTTCAGCACGTTGATGAGCTGGGGGAGTTCGTCCAGCCGGTACTGCCGCAGGATCCGCCCGACGGAGGTGATCCGGCAGTCGTTCTTCTGGGCCCAGACCGCCCCGGTCTCGGATTCCGCGTTGACGGTCATCGTGCGGAACTTGTAGATCCGGAATGGCCGGCCGCCGAGATCCTGCTTGCGGCGGGGGTCGTTGGGCTGGAGGCCGGTGCCGCGGGTGTCCAGCCCCACCCGGATCTGGGTGTAGAGCGCCGGGCCGCGGGAAGTGAGCTTGATCAGGGCGGCGATCAGCAGCCACAGCGGCAGCGTCAGCACGATGCCCAGCAGGGCCACGGTCACGTTCAGCCAGCGGCGCGCCCGCTCCCCGGTGGTCGGAGGCGGAGCCTGTGCCGCCGCCTCGACCAGGCGCAGGTGGCGTCCGGAGGAGGTCTTGCGGCTGGCGCGATCGCGGGTGGTGTCGGCCATCGGGGTCATTTCACGTCAGTCCGGACAAGCCGGCTCAAAGGATTCGGAAGAAGAGGTAGAGCAGCGAGGATGCCGCGCTGAGCCCGCCGAGGATGGCACCCAGTGGCGCCCGCGGCTTGGCCTGCACCACGATCTCATCGTTGGTCCGGAGGTTCATCTGGTCCAGGGTCATGCCGCGCTGGATGGCATCCTGGAACGCTTCCTTGCTCCAGATCTCCTGGCCCTGGCGCTTGATCAGCATGCGGTTGGGGTCACCGCCCCCCGCGAAGCCACCCGCGGCTGCCATGACGGCGTCGGTGGCCATGATGTCCGCGGGCACCTGGAAGAAGCCGGGGCGGGCCACGGCGCCGGTAAAGGTCAGGCGGATGAGGGTGCTGACCTGCACCCTGGGGGTCCCGCAACTGGCTCTGGAGCTGTTCGGTCAGGTACGCCTGCGTCTCCGCCCGCAGCACCCCGCGCAGGGGAATGTCGGGCATCCCAGGCAGCGACAGGACTCGGCCTGCCCCGATCAGGAAGGTGCCACTGAAACGCTCTTCACCGAGGACCGTCAACTGGATCTGGTCGCCGACCTGGAGGTCACCCTCCTCGAGCCGTTCTCGAATCAGTTCCGCCTCCCGCCGCCGGCTCTCGCGGAGCCGGCCGCTGTACCCCGGCGAGGAGGCGATCTTGTCGATCTCCACCAGCGAGGCCTCGAGTTCAGCCCGGGTGGCCTGGGCTCGGCGGCCGTCGCCATAGGTGACGGGAGTTGGTTGCTGCGCGGACGCCACCAGCGGCCAGCCAAACAGGAGCAGAAGGCAAATGGGACGGAGGATTCGGAGGCTCAGGGACATGGTTCCTTCAGGGGTGCAGGTTTCGTGCTGTCGCTACAGATTTGCCAGCGATCAACGTAAGGCGCTGTCAGGGAGTGGGTTAGGTTGCAACAGTCAGGCCGCGGTGCCGGGGCAGTGTTGCGGTCGTGCAACACTGCTATGGCGTTGATTCTCCGTACGTTGCAGCGGAGTGACAGTACAGTGACGGTTAACGCCGTGCATAAAACTTGAAGTAAGTGTCACCAACTTGGTCAGTCTGGACTGGGTCACCGGGCTGGTCTCCGGGCTGTGTAATGGCCTTAAGATATTGATACAAAAGTGGTTAAGTATTCCAACAGGCAGCTTGGCTATCCGGGCGAAACGCAATGTGCCCGGGCCTTTGTGTTGTCATTATGCAACAGTTCGGGTCACAGTGCTGATTTTGATGTCCGCCGACGCACGTACGCTTCTCACGTGACAGAGATGCAACATAAATGAACGTTTCCGCCAATGGCGTAAGCTCGGGATCGCGACCCCTCGTGCTGATCGCCAACGATCAGGAGTGGACGGCCCGGTCGCTGGAGACG
Organism: Gemmatimonadales bacterium; assembly: GCA_046260395.1. Classification (GTDB taxonomy): domain Bacteria; phylum Gemmatimonadota; class Gemmatimonadetes; order Gemmatimonadales; family GWC2-71-9; genus JAWXBA01. Next base: position 15,590 of record JBHEPH010000032.1, on the reverse strand, counting down.
ATCCTGGAGGCGGACGGCTGCGCCGTGGCCCGGGCCTACACCGGGCGGCAGGCGCTGGAACGCGCCGCCTCGGAGCACCCCGACCTCGTGGTGCTGGATCGTCAACTCCCCGACATTGATGGGCCGGAGGTCTGCCGCCAGCTCCGCCGGGGCAAGATCCTCGGCCCCCACGTCCCGATCGTCATCACCACCGCCGGCCCCGCCGGCCGCACCCAGCGCCAGGAGGCCCACGAGGCCGGGGCCTGGGAGTTCTACGGCCAGCCGCTGGACGCCGAGCTGATTTCACTGCAACTGCAGACGTTTCTGGCCGCCAAGCAGCAGGCTGACCGCTTCCGCCGCGATGCCATGATGGACGAACTGACCGGGTTATACACCACACATGGCCTGGAGCGCCGCGCCGTGGAAATCAGTTCCGAAGCCTCGCGGCAGCGGCAGCCGCTGGCCTGCGTGGTCTTTGCCGCTCACGGCGATGGGTTGCAGGAAGCGGCGGCACTGGCGGAATCGGTGGCCCGCCGGATCGGCTTCGCGGTGCGCGAGGCCGGCCGCACCGCCGACGCCTACGGCCGGCTCGGTGGCCTGGACTTCGGGGTCGTGGCGCCTGCCACCACCGCCGAGGGCGCCCGCCGGCTGGTGGAACGGATCTCGGCGGCAGCCAGGAGCGCGGTGCACGAGCAGGGCTCGGCTCGGCCGGTGGAGGTGAGGGCCGGCTACTGTGCCGTCAGTGACTTCGGCGCCGGCGAGATGGACGTGCAGGAGATGCTGTCGCGGGCCCGGGCGGCGATGGTGGAGTCGGCGGCGGCGTAGGTCATGTGGTCCGAGAGGCATGTGTAGGGGCGGACCGTGGTCCGCCCTTTGTGGAGCGTAGGCATGCGTAGGGGCGGACCGTGGTCCGCCCTTTGTTGATCGTGGGCATGCGGGTTGGTATTTGGGGGTCCTGAGGCTCGCGCCTCAGGCTCGGCCAATTGAGGTCCCTTTCGGGACCGGGGTTCCTGGTGGCGAGAGCCACCTCATCCGGCCGAGCCCGAGGCGAGAGCCTCGGGTTCCTTAAAACTCAACTGGGGTCTGTGGGTGCCTTGCTTGCAAGGCACCTTTTTGATTCGTTAGGATTCCCCGGGCACTACACCCCCACCCAGTGAACCTCGCCTGCCTTGAACTCCATGAGCCCTGCCATGACGCGTGACGCGAGCGGAATCAAGTGCTCCAGCCGGTTTGACCGGCCTCGCAGGAGCACGATGGCGTAGGAGAGGTGTGCGGTGCGTTGCTGGAACGCGATCCCCTTGTCCACCGTCACGAAGAGATCGCAGCGACCATCAAGGGCTTCGAGGAGTGGCCCATCATCGAGATCGGCGGTACCGATAGCCTGCCGCACCGTCCGCACGTCAAGCTCCGGAAACCAGGCAGCAAGCCTGGCAGGAATGCAGGCGTCCAGTACAATCCTCATGCTTGGGCGTGGCGGTTAGGTCGTTGCGCCGGCCGTGAGCGCTTGGCGGGCCATCTCTAAAACCGCAACCGCATGTTCCCTGGAAACATCGGGAAAGTCGGTCAGGAATTCGTCGAGCGGGTGGTCACCCTCGAGGTAGTCAATCATGGCGCGAACAGGTACCCGCGTGCCGGTGAAAACGGGTTCGCCGCTGAGGCGGCCCGGGTCGGCGGTGATCAGGGGTGTCGGCAAGGTCATGACTGCTCCGGTACAGGCTCATTGAAAACTAACCTGCCCCAACTGGAGTTTGTGGACGCCTTGCTTGCAAGGCACCTTAGTGCGCTGCAAGCAGCGCACCTACGGCGAATTAAGGTCCCTTTCGGGACCGGTACATTCGGTGGCGAGAGCCACCTCATCACGCCGAGCCCGAGGCGAGAGCCTCGGGTTCCCCAAAACCCAATCGGGGTTTGTGGGTGCCCTGCAAGCAGGGCACCTACAGGGCCGACCACGGTCGGCCCCTACTCGGCCAATGGATGTCCCTTTCGGGACCGGTGCCTTCGGTGGCGAAAGCCACCTCATCACGCCGAGCCCGAGGCGAGAGCCTCGGGTTCCCATCACGTGGTCGCCGTCTCCGTCTCCGCCGGCAGCTGCGGCTTCTCATCCTCCGCCATATACCCATAGCTGTACTGGTCGTACTTGTAGGCGCCCTGGCCCACGCGCACGTCGTTCAGGATGGCGCCGAGCATCCGGACCGGGAGGCGGTCGAGCACCTGGAGCTTGGCTTCGGCCAGCTGGCGGTCGGTTTCGCCGGCGCGCAGCACCAGCGCCAGGTTGCCGCAGGCGGTGGCCAGCACGAACGGGTCGATGCCGGCGCCGAGCGGCGGGC
>JBHEPH010000032.1:0-13274 GCA_046260395.1 Gemmatimonadales bacterium | reverse complement strand
GTCCACCAGGATCACATCGTAGGAACTCTTCAGCTTGGTCATCAATTCCTGCATGCGTACTGAACCGAGCAACTCGGGCGATTGCGACCGCCGCGAGCCGCAGGGAATGAGCATCAGGTTCGGGTGCGTCGTGGTGCGCAGGATTCCCGACAGCTCGGCATGGCCGATCAGGGCATCCACGAGGCCGGGGCGGCGGTCGGCGCCGAAGGTCCGGTGCAGCTCGCCACGGCGGGTGTCGCCATCCACCAGGATGGTGCGGTAGCCCGCCTCGGCAAAGGAGAGCGCCAGGTTCGAGGAGATCAGCGACTTGCCGTCTCCCGGTGACGGACTGGAGATCGTCAAGGTGATCGGGCCGGCCGATTCGAAGGAGTGCGCCAGGTTGAGCCGCACCGAGCGGAACGCCTCGATGACCTGGGCGGCCTCCTCCGGCGAGCTGCGCTGGCCCTTGGCGCGCTTGATCTCGGGAATGGTGCCCAGGATCGGCAGCCCCAGCCCCTGCGACACCTGCTCCGGGTAGCGGAAGCGCGGGTCGAAGCGGTCCACCAGGATGGCGATGCCGATGCCCAGGCCCAGCCCGATGGCCAGGCCGGCCAGGATGATCATCGGCGCGGTGTTGCCCGTGGGGCGCGTGGGTGGCACCGCCTCGTCGAAGGCCCGGACCTCGGGAATGGCCGCGGCCTCGGCCAGCTGCGCCTGCATGCGGCTGGTCTCCAGCATCGTGTAGATCTGCTCGGCCTGGAGCCGCTCACGGGTCAGCCGGCTCTCCTCGATGGCGCGCTGCGGAATGGAGCGCATTTCGGTGCCCGCGGTGGTGATCCGGTCGGCCAGCTCGGACTCCATGAGCTCGAGCTGCCGGATCAGGGCGTTGGCGTAGATCGGGATCGTCTGGGTGCGCATCAACTGAATTTTCTCAGTCAGGATGCGCACGTCGCGGTATTCCTCGGTGTACGTGGTCAGCAGTTCGCGGCGCTCGGCCTCGGCAACGGACAGTTCGTTCAGGACGCGCTGGAGGTCCGGGGCGTTGGCCACCGAGGGGATGGTGTGGAAGGCATCCACCGCCACGGCTCCACCAGCGGCCCGCGTCAGGACATCCTGCAGCGCGCGGCGGTCCCGGCGGATCGCCTCCAGCGCCTGCCGCTGCTGGAAGAAGTTGCCGTACACCGTCTGCGTGGTCATCTGCAGCCCCGCAGCCATGGGGACTTCCTCCCGTGGCATCGTGACCGTACTGACCCGGAATCCCTCGAGGGAGGCTTCGGCGCTCTGGAGGCGCTCGTAGGCCTGCGCCACCTGGCTTTCGAGTTCCGTTACGTACAGACTGGCGCGCTCGCGCTTCTGCCGGGCGGCCTCGCTGACAAACCTCGCCACCAGGGCGTTCAGGGTGGCGGCGGCGTGGTCGGGGTTCTTGTCCGCGAATTGCAGGACCAGGAAGCGCTCCTCCCGCAGGGAGGTGCGGACCCGCTGGGAGAGCATCTGGGACGCCTCGCGCGGCATCATGAGCTGGAACTTGACGGTGCTGCCGAAATACTCAGGCCCCGGTTGGGGCTGCCAGAGCAGGCCCAATTCGCGGCCGAGGGAATCCCCCACCTGGCCAGCCTGCCTGATCAGGCGCTGGGTCTGGACCAGCTCGACGGTCCGGCCGTCCTTGCCGATGTTCAACTCGTAGCTGCCTGGCAGGAACGAGGTCGCCAGGTCGAATCCGGCGAAAATGGACGAATCCGGACCGGAGGCCTGGGGCAGGTAGAGGCGTCGTTCGCGCACCACGGGGTCCAGGACGATGTACTGTCGGAGCAGTTCAACCCACGCGCGGCTGGTCAGGAGCTGCTCGCCCTGGATCGGGCCGGAGCCGCCGCGGCCACCGGCGCCCGGGGTCTCGATCCAGACCGAGGCGCTGACCTCGTACACCGGGTCAATGAATTTCGTGGCCAGGATGCCGCCAGCCAGGCCGGCGAGGGTCAGGGCCAGAATGAGCCACCGGAAGCGGCGAAGTGAGGCGATCAGGCGGCGCAGGGACTTGAGCTGCTCGTGCCCGCCGCCGCCGAAGGCCGAACCATCTGCACCGGTATAGGTGCTGAGAGCTGAGGGCTCCTGCTGGGAAGCCGGTACCATTGACGATGCCATAATCCTCGATGACTCCCAAGGGGCGGGGATGTCGCACACGTGCCGTAGAATGCTGCACCAGGACAGCGACCAATGCAAACCCGATACCGCAATGGGTGGGGGGCCTCGGAGGATCCGAAGCGGTATTGTGTTGCTGTCATACAACAGTTATTGTAGGGTGTACGCAACGATTAGTGTTGCGCGACAGCACAATAGCGTAATGAATCCGCATCAGGTTGTGGCACGGATAGCGCGGGGGCATGGAATTCGCGTTTGACTGTAGGGGCGCGCCTCTGGGCGCGCCCATTCGGAGCACAGGAGCACAGACTGTTGTTCAGGGCGCACCACGGTGCGCCCCTACACCGGCTCGTCAATACAAGGATCACATGGGCAGCTCGCTGGTCAGCCGGACCTCTGGTCCCCACAACACCCCGAACGAGGCGGCCAGGGATCCCCTGTCCATCCCCGGCGAGGTCAAGGCAAGCATTCGCATCCTGCTGGTGGATGACGAGCGCACGCTGCGGGAGAGCTGCGCCAGCGTCCTCCAGATGGATGGCTTCTCGGTCACTCTTGCCGGTCGGGGCGAGGAAGCCCTGGAGTTCGTCCGCAACCGGCACTTTGATATTGTCCTCGTTGACCTCTATATGTCGCAGGTGTCCGGCCTCGAGCTGCTGCGGGCCACCCTGGAGGCGCATCGCGACACCATCGTCGTGGTGATGACCGGCAACCCGAGTGTGACGTCCAGCATAGAGGCGCTCCGGGCCGGGGCCTGGGACTACCTTCCCAAGCCATTCAGCGCCACGCACCTCCAGGTCCTGATCGGCCGGGCCTCGCATGCCGTCATGGTGAATCGCGAGGCGAGCGAGCTGCGCCAGCAGGTGCTGGAGCAGACCAGCCACAGCGAGGGGATGGCCCTGATCGGGATCAGCCCCCTCTTCCGCAAGGCGGTGGAGCTGGCGCGCAAGGTGGCGCCCACCGATGCCTCGGTCTTCATCAGCGGCGAGAGCGGGACCGGCAAGGAAGTCATTGCCCAGTTCATCCATCAGCACAGCCGGCGCAGCCGCAAGGCGATGGTGGCGATCAACTGCGCCGCCCTGCCGGAGCCGCTGCTGGAATCTGAAATGTTCGGGCACCGCAAGGGCGCCTTCACCGGGGCAGACCGCGACAAGCCCGGCCTGCTGGAGACCGCCAACGCCGCCACCTTGTTCCTGGACGAATTGACCGAGATGCCGCTGGCGCTGCAGGCCAAGCTGCTGCGCGTCATCCAGGATGGCATCGTGCGGCGGGTGGGCAGCGAGACCACCGACGCCACCGTGGATGTCCGCTTCATCAGCGCCACCAACCGCGACCCGCAGGGCGCGGTGGACAGCGGCATGTTGCGCGGCGACCTCTTCTACCGGCTGCGGGTGGTGCCGATCGTGCTCCCGCCGCTGCGCAAGCGGCAGGAGGACATCCCCCTGCTGGCCAATCACTTCCTGTCGCACTACTGGCACCGGCACCGGCAGGCGGCCGATCGGCCGCCCCGGCTCTCCGAAGAGACCATCCAGTTCCTCAAGGGGCGGCCCTGGCCGGGCAATGTGCGGGAGCTGCAGAACGTCATCGAGCATGTGGCGGTCCTTGTTGAGCCCGAGCAGATGATCAAGCCCGATGACATTCCGCTCTACGACGACCCGTCGCCGATCAGTTCGCCCGCGGCCCGGGGCGCCATTGCGCTGGCGGATACCGACGAGCCCTACCATGCCGCCAAGGACCGCGTCATGGCGCAGTTCGAGCAGGACTACCTGGCGCGGCTGGTGGACCGGGCAGGCGGCAACATGTCCAAGGCGGCGCGGATGGCCGGAGTGGACCGGACCACGCTCTATCGCCTGATGGACAAGCACAAGGTGCCGCGGGCGGAGCGCGAGGGGGACGGTGAGTGACGTCGCCCGGATCGGCTGACCCGCGGCTGCTTCCGGCACTCGGCGGGGCGGCGGTCCGGGTGGCGGGAGAATGGGGCGGCACGCTGCGCGTGGACGCGGCCTCGGTGGAGGAGGTCCGCCGGCACGCCGCCGTCATCGAGGAAGCGGTACGCTCGCGGGTGGAAGGCCGGCCCACGCCGCCCACGCCGCCGGCCACCCACCTCACCCGCCGCCTGCTGCAGCGCATCCACACCACGCTCATCGAGGACCTGGGCCGGCTGACCCCCCCGGCCGACGGCGCGGCCCTCCTGCAATTGCTCGGTGCCTTCGACGCCGTGGCGCGCTCGATGGAGCCGAACTGGGACCAGCACTTTACCGACCGGCTTTCGGGCCCCGACGGCCTGGAACTGGTGGTGGAGGTGGCCCACGACCTCCGCTCACCCCTCACCTCCATCCTGTTCCTGGCCGAGACGCTACAGCGCGGCCGCAGCGGCCCCGTCACCCCGCTGCAGGAGCGCCAGCTCGGCCTGATCTACAGCGCCGCCTTCGGCCTGAGCTCGGTGGCCAGCGACGTGATCGAGCTGGCCCGCGGCGGCGACCGGCTGGTGGACATGGAGCCGCTGCCGTTCTCCGTCAGCGACATCCTGGTGTCGGTGCGGGATATCGTGCAGCCGATCGCCGAGGAGAAGGGATTGGATGTGCGACTGGTGGCGCCGGAGGGCACCATCAGGATCGGGCATTCGGTGGCACTCTCCCGGGTCCTGCTGAACCTGACGACCAACGCGCTCAAGTTCAGCGACGAGGGCTTTGTCGAAGTCAGTGCATCGGTGGGGGAGGGCGCCGCCATGGAGTTTGCGGTACGCGACACCGGCCGCGGGATTCCCCAGGAGGCGATGGAGATGCTGTTCGAGCCGTTCCGGCGCCGGCAGAAGGAGCGCGACTACGCCTTCAGCGGCTCGGGGCTGGGCCTCTCGATCTGCCGGAAGCTGGTGGAGGCGATGGGCAGCCAGATGCAGGTCAGGACGGCGCCCGGGGAAGGGACGCGGTTCTTCTTTACGCTGGATCTACCCCATGTAGGGCACTCGTAGGGGCGGACCGTGGTCCGCCCTGGTGGCGAAGGGCCGACCATCCCTCGCTACACTCGGGACAGGCTTGTCGGCCCCTACGTCACCGATCCATCACCATGCCACCCAGGTCCAGATGACCCAGGAACCCGCATCCTCCGCGAGCTCCATGTTCACGTCGCGGGCGTCCGTCAAATGGCTGACGATCCTGGCCCTGGCCGGCCTGGCGGTTGGTGTGCTGGCCGGCCTGGTCGTGGCCCGGTTCGGGCCGCCCGGCGGCGCGGGTGCGGTGGCCATCGCCGACGCGCTGGTCCGGGCCTGGACCAATGCCTTCCGGCTTCTAGTGGCACCGCTGGTGGTGGCGCAGCTCTACCTGGCGCTGTCTGGCGATGGCACCTCCACCGTGAAGGTGGGCCGACTCGGCGCCGCGATTCCGGCCGCTTTCGTGGGGCTCCTGGTGCTGACCGCGGTGATGACCCTGGCGCTGACGCCGCTGCTCCTCGCCTTGCCGTGGTTTGCTGGCGTCTCCCTCCAGGCCGCGGAGGCGGCGCTGCCTGCCGCAGCGCTGGGTGGATCGAGCAGCGCCTGGGTGGACGGCTTCATTCCCCCGAACCTCTTTGCCGCCGCCACCACCGACAACATCCTGCCGTTGATGCTGTTCACCATGGTCTTTGCCTACGCCATGCGGCAGGCGGACGCCGAGGCGGGCGCCACGATGCACCGGCTGTTTCGTGGGGTATCACAGGCCTCCTTTGTCCTGGTCGGGTGGCTGCTGCTGGTGACCCCGGTGGTCATGCTGGCGCTCGGGTTTCGCTCGGCGGTGAACATGGGTGTTGCCGTTGGCGAGGTGATCCTGGGTTTTGCGGCGCTGGAGATCGTGGTACTGCTGGTGGCCATCCTGATGCTCTATGGGGTGGCCGCGGTGGTGACCGGTGGCCGGGTTGGCCGGTTCGCCCGGGCATTGTGGCCGGCGCAGCTGACCGCGATCGCCACCCGCTCCTCGCTGGCGACGATACCGGCGCTCCTCAGCGGCGCGACGGCCACGCTGGGGCTGCGCGCCGAGACGGCAGCGGCGGTGCTGCCGCTGGCCGGGGCCACCCTGAAGCTCTCGCGCGCCGTGTCGAGCCCCGTCAAGCTGCTCTTCCTTGGGCACGTGCTGGGCATCACCATCACCCCGGAACGCCTGATCGTCTTCGCCATCACCATCATCCTGTTGAGTGTTTCCACGGTTGGAGTGCCCCGCGTCACCTCGGGCAACCGCAGCCTCCCGGCCTATGTGGCGGCCGGCGTGCCCGCCGAGTACGTGGTGCTGTTGAGCGTGGCGGTGAGCCTGACGGACATCTTCCTGACGCTGCTGAACACCTCGGGGTACCTGACCGCGGCAGCGGTGGTGGACCGGCTCGCCGGACGGCCAGCCGCGAAGGCCCGTGAGTCCAGCGCGGCCGGAATCGTCGTTGATGCGACCGGGAGCGCCTCGTGATCACCTACTGGGCTCCCGCGAGTGGGAGCTTCACGGTGGCGAACTACCTGCAGGTGCGCGGCAAACCGATCGCCGATCGCTTCACGATCTGCCACTACGATGACCTGGGTGAGGCAGCACGACTGGTGGGGGGCGCCCAGATATTTTCCGCTATTGACCAGCTCACCCCCGCCGGGGTGGCTCTGGTCGGCGAGTTGTGGGACCGGGTGGCGGCGGCGGCGCCGAACTGGGTGTGTCTCAACCACCCCCATCGGGTGTTGCTGCGCCAGCCGTTTCTGGAGGCGATGGCGGCGGCCGGTCTCAACAGCTTCCGGGTGTTCCCGGCCACGACTCCGGGGCAGTCGTTGCGGTATCCGGTGTTTCTGCGCGAGCGGGACCGGCACAACGGTCCGCTCACCGGGTTGCTCGATTCGGCCGCCGCCGTGGATCGCGCCCTGCGCGCCCTGCGGCTGCGGGGGCATCGGGTGGCGGAGCTGCTGATCGTGGAGTACGTGCACACCGCGGATCCGGCCGGCCACTTCCGGAAATACTCGGCGTACCGGGTGGGCGACGCCATTGTCCGCACCCACCTGATGACCGGCGGCGAGTGGTCGGTGAAATCGGGCACGAATACGCCGACCGTCGAGCTGGCGTGCGAGGAATCCGACTTCCTGCACGGTGATGCCCATGAAGCGTGGCTGCGGGAGGTGTTTGCCCTGGCCCGGATCGATTTTGGACGGATTGACTATGGGGTGCTGGATGGTCGTCCCCAGGCGTGGGAGATCAACATGAATCCCACCATCGGCCGCCAGCCCGACAAGGCGCCCAGGCCGGTGTCCGCCGAGATCAAGGAGATCCGTGAGACGGCGCGTACCCATGCCCACCGGTTGCTCCGGGAGGCATTCGTGGCGCTCGATGCGGTGCCAGCCAATCCGCCGGCCGTTGCACTGGCGCTGCCGGCCGGGCTGGTACGGGCCGTGCAAAGGGAAGTGGCGGCCGAGCGCCGCCGCGAACAGGCGGTGGCCGCCCTGCGGCAGGCATTTCATTCGCCGCTGGGCTGGCCGGCGCGGGCTATTTATGGGAAGGTGTTCCGGCGGATGTAGGGGCCGACCGTGGTCGGCCCTGGGAGCGAAGGGCCGACCACGGTCGGCCCCTACGGGATTCCGGGCTGGGAACGGGACCATCAAACCCGGTGGCGCGAGCCCTGGGAGCGAAGGGCCGACCACGGTCGGCCCCTACTGCAATCCGGCGCGCTGCGAGCAGCGCGCCTACAACAGGGAAAGACGCAATGAAAATCCTCCACGTCGTCGGTGCCCGTCCGAATTTCATGAAGGCCGCTCCGGTTCTCCGGGCCGGTCGGGCCGTGCCCGGCCTGGAGCAGGTGCTGGTGCATACCGGCCAGCACTACGACCGCGCCATGTCCGACACCTTCTTCCAGGACCTGGACCTCCCCGAGGCCGACGAAAACCTCGGCGTGGGGTCGGGCACCCACGCCGAGCAGACTGCGCGGATCATGCTCGGCTTCGAGCCGGTGCTGGACAAGCATCGCCCCGACTGGGTGGTGGTCTACGGCGACGTCAACTCGACCGTGGCGTGCACGCTCGTCGCCGTGAAGAAGGGGATCCAGGTGGCGCATGTCGAGGCCGGGCTGCGCAGCCGCGATCGCGGCATGCCGGAGGAGGTGAACCGGCTGCTGACCGACCAGATCGCCAACCTCCTGCTGACGCCGAGCCGCGACGGTGATGCCAACCTGCGGGCCGAGGGGATTCCGGACACCCGGATCCGGTTCGTCGGCAATGTCATGGTGGACACGCTCCTCCATCTCCGCGACCGCGCGCGCGCGCGGCGCATGCCGGAGGAACTGGGTGTGGCCGGCGGCGACTATGCGTTCGTGACACTGCACCGGCCCTCCAATGTGGATGAATCACAGCCGCTGCGCGAACTGCTCGGCGCCCTCGATGACCTGGCCGAACGGATGCCGGTGCTCTTTGCGGTCCATCCGCGCACCCGGAAGCGGATCGCCGAGTTCGGCATGGAGCACCTGTTGAAGCGCGCGCGCCTGCTCGAGCCGCTGGGCTACCTCGAGACCGTCTCCCTGCTGGACGCCGCCACGCTGGTGTTGACGGACTCCGGCGGGCTCCAGGAGGAGACCACGGTGCTCGGGGTGCCCTGCCTGACCGCGCGCCCCAACACCGAGCGCCCGGTGACGATTACCGAGGGGACCAACCGGCTGGTGCCGAGTCATCGTGGGCGGATCGGCGCGGCCGTGGCGGAGGTGCTGGCGGCGAAGGCAGCGGGGGAGTACCAGCCCCGGCAGCCCGAGGGGTGGGATGGCCGGGCGGCGGAGCGGGTGGTGATGGCGCTGAAGGACGCCATGTGAGGACTGCAGTGAGCAGTGAGCTGGGAACAGGGAACAGGGAACAGGAGCTAGCGCCCGGCGCTCCGGGATTGGTGGGGCGGAGCGGGTGGGACCTGTTCGCGCTCCTTGCGGTGGTGACGGGAACGGCGCTGCGGGCCCGGCACTTCTTCACTGGCCAATCGCTCTGGCAGGACGAGGCGATGCTGGCGCTCAACATCCTTGACAAGTCGTGCCGAGAGCTGTTCGGGGTGTTGGCGTACGACCAGGCAGCCCCGCCGCTCTACCTCTGCCTCGCTCGGGCGACGGCGCTGCCACTCAACGGCTCGGAGCTTGGTCTCCGGCTCCCTTCCTTTCTGGCCGGAATTGTCGCGCTCGTCCTGGTCTGGCGCGTCGGTCGCAGGCTGATCAATCCGGAAGCTGCAGCGTGGGCGGTGTGGCTGCTGGCCATCAGCCCTTTGGCCATCTTCTTTTCGAATGAAGTCAAGCCGTACATGCTGGATGCGGCGATCGCCATCCTCCTGGTTGGCTTGGCGAATGGGGTGCTGACAAGGCCTCGAGAGGGCAGGGGCACCTGTTGGCTGGCCGCAGCCGGCCTGATGGCACTCCTCACCTCCTTTACTGCGCCCTTTGTCCTCGGCGCCGTGGGGTTCGTCCTGATGCTCGACGGCGTGGCTCGGAGAGAACGCGTCATGGTCCACAGGGCCCTGGCGCTCGGACTCATCTGGCTGACCCTATTTGTGGTGGTCTATTTCTCCGTGTACCGCCATTCGGGATCCTCCGAGTTCCTGCACGCATACTGGAAGGACTATTTCCTCTCGCTCGGCCCCGACTGGCGTGCCCAGCTGGTCAACGCGGTTACGGCCTCGGCCAGCGCCCTTTCATTGCCGGATCCGCTGATCCGCGCGAGATACTTGCTGCCATTTGCCGTGCTCCTGGTGGCCCTGACGATCAGGTTGGCTGGCTGGCGCGCCGGGCTGCTGTTGGTGATCCCGAACGTCCTGTTGCTGGTTGCCGCGCTGGCGCACCTGTACCCACTCACGGATCGACTCGTGCTCTTCGTTGCCCCGACGACAGTCTTGCTCTGCGCCGCCGGGATCGTTGGCGCGGCACGCGGGATCCTCCCAGGCAGCCCTGCAATCCGGGGTGTGCTGATCGGGATGCTGGTCGGGGGTGTGGGAGTGGTTGAGTGGCGGTCGCCACCACCCGGCCCCGGCGGGGCGCGGGTGGCTCGTGACGTCGTTCATTGGACAACCAACCAGGCTGGGCCTGCACCGGTGTTCCTCGTCGGGTTCGTCGTTCCCACTTGGCTTTATTACACCACAAACTGGCGAAGTCCCGACACCGATCGACTGGACTGGTTCAAGCGACAACCGCGGTTCGGGTCCGCCACTTTTGCGGCAACCGGAGTTTCCCCGCCTGATCCAGCCCTGGCCGTGTACACGCCGTCAGGGTCCCCTGAACGGCGGGTTGAAATGGTGGCCTCGCCGAGCGGGGCTAGTCTGCGGTTGGAGGGGTGGTCGAGGGAGACCTTTCCAGCGTGGGGACGTGACCAGGCGAACGCCGTATCGGCGCTCGGGTTTCCCGTGGTCTGGGTCCGCGCCGCAGAGGCATCGGAACTGGAGGCCCTGACCCACGGCTGGCTCGGGCTCGGCGGCATGGTGATCAGGCACGAGGTGCGGGACGATTGGACCGTGCTGGAGCTTCGCGCGCCAGCCGGCGCCGCGGATCGATAGAAGACGGGCGTGCGCTCCGCCGGACTGGCCCCGTTCGGGTTCTTCTGGGCTTTCGCCCTCCTCTATCATCAGGTGGCGTACGCAGCGTTCCTGGCCTCCCCGTTCGACATCGCGCTGACTCTCGCGGCGCTCGTCACACTCGTTTTTCCTGCCTCGCCCCGTGCCCTCGCGGCACTGAGTGTCTACCACATCCTTGCGGTGCTGCACGCCCTGCCGTCGGTGACCAACCATTGGTACTTCGGCGGGCTGGTCTCAGGCGCCCTGCTGATTGCCTGTCTGGGCGACTGGTGGTCCGGGCGGAAGAACAAGGCAGTCCTCGACGGTCAGGGTATCCTCGATCGGTTTGCTCCTGCCGGCCGGCTGAGTGTCGCCCTGGTCTACGGGCTCAGCGGCTTCCACAAGCTCAACGCGGACTTCTTTACCCCAGGCGTCAGTTGCGCCACTGAGCTGACGGAGCGGGCCGCCCGGTTTGTGGGCGTAGCGGCCGTGATGCCCGATCCGGGGATGCTGGTGGTCTGGCTCACCGTGATCGTGGAGTTGGGCCTGCCCGTCTTGCTGCTTGTGCCGCGGACGCGGCTGGCCGGGATTGTCGTGGCGATCGGGTTCCACGTGGTCATGGCGCTGGCAGGATATCCCCGGTTCAGTGCCACCGGGGTGGCCCTGCTTTCCCTGTTTTTGCCCGGTGAGGTGTTCCGCCCCTGGTTCAGGTGGACGGCAGAGAGGTTGGCGGCAACGGCCCTCGGGCTCCGGATTGGCGTCGCCGTTGGCCTGTTCCTGAGCGCGATCACGAGCTCGACATGGGCTGGGCGGGTCTTCCTCGCGATGCAGCTGCTTCTCACCGCGCTGCTGCTGGCGGCCGTAGTGCGGGCCTGGGCGCGTTCCTGGGCGCTTCCCCGGGTCATGCACCCGGGGCCAGAATCTCCGTGGCGGCAACCGGCGCTGCTGGTTCCAGCATTTCTCGTGGCGATTGCCGCCCAGCCTTACCTCGGCCTGCCCACGGACCGGGCCCTGGGGATGTACAGCAACCTGCGGACGGAAGGCGGTGCGACCAACCACTTCGTGATCCCTTCCTCCTGGCAGCTTTTCCCCTACCAGCGTGACGTGGTGATCGTCGAGACCGCCAGCGCACCGGAGCTCCAGCGTCTGGCCGAGCAGGGCCTGATGGTTCCTTTCCAGGAACTGCGGGCCCGGTTGACCGAGGTCCTGCGCCGCTCCCCCGACGACATCTCCCTTACCTACCAGCGGGGCGGAAGGGTCTACCGCGTCCAGTCGGTCCGCGCCGACGCCGAACTCGATGTCCCCATCACCCGCCTCCAGATGATGGTGTTCCGGTTCCGGCCTGTCGAGGTCAGCGGGCCACGGGCCTGTACCTTGTAATACCCGGTGCCCTGCAAAGCAGGGCACCTTCAGGATCGTGAAACGGCACCGGGTATGGGAATCGTAGGGGCCGACCGTGGTCGGCCCTGGTGGCGAAGGGCGGACCATCCCTCGCTCCGGTGCCCTGCAAGCAGGGCACCCATAGAACCGATGCTTGCCCAGCGTCATGTGGGTGCCCAGCTTGCTGGGCACCCGCAAGGGCCGACCACGGTCGGCCCCTACTGGATCGCGCCCATATCCCATTATCTTTCGTGGCTGGCAGGGGTACGGTACCCCCGCCGGGTGCCTCGGGCCACTGGGGCCCGCACCCACCACAACAACGCATGCCCTCCCCGCAGCGTTCCCGCGCGACTTCCCGATGGCCCGGCTGGCCAGGTGAAGCGCCCAGGCCTCGGCTGGCGGATGGGCCGGAGATGACTCGAACGTGACCCAACCCTCCATGCGGGGTGGCCGTCAGGCCGCGCCCGCCGCTCCCAGTGTCCACTGGCCGAGCATTGCACCGAACGCCGCCCTGCTGATCGACTTCGACAACGTGACCATGGGGATCCGGAGCGACCTGGCCAAGGAGCTCCGCACCCTGATGTCCAGCGAGATCATCCGGGGCAAGGTGGCCGTCCAGCGCGCCTACGCCGACTGGCGGCGCTACCCGCAGTACATCGTCCCGCTGTCCGAATCGTCGATCGACCTGATCTTCGCCCCTGCCTTCGGGACCAACAAGAAGAACGCCACCGATATCCGCCTGGCCGTGGATGCCATGGAGCTGGTCTTTACCCGGCCGGAAATCGGCACGTTCATCCTGCTCTCCGGTGACAGCGATTTCTCGACGCTGGTCATCAAGCTCAAGGAGTATGGCAAGTACGTGGTCGGCGTGGGCATTCGGGAGTCGGCCAGCGACCTGCTGATCCAGAACTGCGACGAGTACTACTCGTACAGTGACCTGGCCGGGCTGACCAAGGAGTCCGACATCCCCTCCACCCAGCGCGATCCGTGGGAGCTGGTGGTGGAAGCGGTGGCCAAGATGGCGCAGAACAAGGACGTGATGCGCTCGGACCGGCTGAAGCAGGTGATGCAGCAGGTCGATCCCAACTTTGACGAGAGCAACGCGGGCTACAGCCGGTTCAGCAAGTTCGTCACCGAGGCGGGCACCAAGGGTCTCATCAAGGTGACCAAGCTGGAGAACGGGCAGTATGAAGTGGCACCGCTGGCTGGCAGGGGCAAGCCCGCTGCCAAGGCGGCCGCCGCCCCCGCGGCCCGCGCCGAGGCGCCGCGCGAGGAGAAGGAGAAGGA
>JBHEPH010000031.1:0-32523 GCA_046260395.1 Gemmatimonadales bacterium | reverse complement strand
CCTTCATGCTCTACTACTTCGTCAACTGGAAGGCGCTCTCCTTCCTCTGGAAGATCGGCTGATGACGACCGCCACGATGACCGGGAGGCCGCCGCCCGGCGGCCTCGACCGCGGCGCCACCTGGGCGCTCGCCGCCCTGTTCGGCGTGCTGGCGATCACCGCCGGCTGGTGGGCGCTGGCGCTCTGGCCGCTGCCCGCGGAGACGCCCGAGTGGATGGCTCGCGCCCGTGCCGCCTGTTTCGGGAGCACGGTGAGCGGGTTGCCCAATGCGGGCGGCTGGGCGCTGCTCCTCGGGCAACCCGCGGGGATGCTGATCTTCCTCTTCGCCGTCTGGGGGGAGTCGGTCACCCGCGGGCTGGAGTCGCTGCGCGGCCGCTGGGTGGGCCGGGCGGTGCTGGCGGGTACCGGACTCTTCCTCCTCACCGGCACGCTGGCCGCCGCCACCCGTGTCGCCTCGGTGCGCGGTGATGCCTTCGACGTGCGCGGCGGCCAGCCGGCCGGCCCGCTCGTGGAGGTGAAGGGTGAGGCGGCGGAATTCGGGCTGGTCAACCAGCACGGCGAGCGCGTCACGATCGAGCAGTTCCGCGGCCAGCCGCTGTTGGTCACCTTCGCGTTTGCCCATTGCACCACCGTCTGTCCGCTGCTGGTGAAGGACATGCTGGTGGCGCGCAGCCAACTCGGCGGCAATGTCCCGGGCGTGGTGGTGACGCTCGACCCGTGGCGGGACACGCCGAGCCGGTTGGCCGCCATCGCGACGGCGTGGCAGTTGCCGGAGGGAGTGCACCTGCTGAGCGGCACGGTCGAGGAGGTGGAGTTCGCGCTGGACCGGTGGAAGATCCCGCGGATCCGCAACCAGTCCACCGGCGACGTGATCCACCCGTCGGTCACCTACATCGTGGCGCCGAATGGGCGCCTTGCCTACATGTCCGACGGCTCGGTGGAGCGCATGGTTCAGGGCGTGGAGCGGGTGATGCGGCCGTAGGGTCGCGAGTGGAGGGCGCGATAAAAGGGGCGCGCCTCAGGCGCGTCCCTCCTATCCCGCCCTCACCCCAGGGCCACCCGCTCCAACACCTCACACGCCATCCCAATCCCATTCGCCGACCGGACCCGGTCGCGGTGCTCCGCTGCCGCCCGTCGCACGCGCTCATCCCTGAGCAGTGCGTCGAGCGAGCCCGCCACGCGGGCGGCGGTGAAACGGTTGGGGGCGAGCCACCGTGCCACCCCCAGCCGGGTCGCGCGCAACGCGTTGTCGGGCTGGTCGAACCCCATCGGCATCATCAGCTGCGGGACACCGGCCGCAAACCCCTGCGCCAGCGTCCCGATCCCGCCGTGGTGCACCAGCGCCGCGGAGCGGGGCAACACGGCGGAGAGGGGCGCGTAGTCCCGGTGGACGATCGTGTCAGGCAAGCCGGTTGGGAGCTGCTCCGGATACCCGGTCAGGAACAGCGCGCGCTGGCCGAGCCGGGTGATTGCCTCCGCAGCTGCCCCGAAGAATGCTCCCGCCTGCCGATTGGCGGTGCCGGGGGTGAAGACGATCGGCGGGGATCCCGCCGCGAGGAACTGGGTGAGCGCATGATCCATCGGCGCGCTCTCCGGGTCGTCCCAGAGTGGGAACGAGGCGTGATGAAAATGCCCGGGCCAGTCTGGTTGCCGGGGGCCGAACCACTCGGGGAACAACCCGACCGTGCAGCGGGGCGAGTTGATCCAGTCCTTGAAGATGCGGTGGACGGGTGGCAGGCCATGCCCGGCGCGGAATCGGTTGAGCGCGGGGAGGATCAGGGGATCGATGCCGATTCGGTCCACCGCGCGCCACAGCGCCCGCTTGAACCAGCGGGGCAGGCCGGAAATGTCCACGCCCGATGGCAGGGCCGGCACCTGGTGGGCGGAACGCAGGCTGGAGGGGGCCAGGTGGATGGTGGCTGCCGCGGCACCGGTCTTCTCCTCGAAGGCCCGGGTGGCAAAGGCGAGCGGGTGTCCCACCAGGACGGTTCGACCCGAAAGGTAGTGCTCCTCGATCGCCTGCCACGAGCGGTCCAGCCCCTGCGCCGACATCGCCATGATCTTCCTGAGCCCGCGGCGCGGATGCCAGAGATCCGGGTCGTGGGTGGCTTCGTGGTATTCCGCGGCGGTGAAGGTCGACACGAACCGGCTGCCAGAGCGCTCGGCGGTGGCCCGGTGCGGCTCGGCGCCGAGGATGATCACCTCGTGGCCACGCGTGCCGAGGGCGCGCGCCAAGCCGGCGAATGGGTGCATGTCACCACTGGAACCGACCGGAGTCAACAGAAAGCGCATCGTCATCCCTCCAGCTCCGGATTGCGGGAGGGATGCAGGGAAGGCGACATCAGGGACGAGCGCCAGGCACCGGTTTCAGAAGCTCCGCGTACCGGCCTCTCAACTTCGCCACTTTCGGGCCGATCATCGCCGCGCAGTACGGTTGATTGGGGTTCCGTCGGTAGTACTCCTGGTGGCCGGCCTCGGCGGGGTACCAGGTCGGGGCGGGCGTGACCTCGGTGACAATGGGATCGTCGAACACCCCCTGTGCCCTCAGCGTGGCCATGACCTCCTGCACCGAGTCCGCCTGCGCGTCGGAGTGCGTGAACACCGCTGAGCGATACTGAGTGCCAGAATCGGGGCCCTGGCGATTGAGGGTGGTAGGGTCATGAAAGGCAAAGAAAAGCTCGAGCAGGGTCCGGTAGGGGATCACCGCCGGGTCGAAGGTGACCCGCACCGCCTCGGCGTGGCCGGTCAGCCCCGAGCAGACGGCGCGATAGGTGGGATCGGGCACGCTACCGCCGGTATATCCTGATTCAACGTGGTCCACGCCACGGAGGCGTTCAAAGACCGCCTCCAGGCACCAGAAACAGCCCCCGGCAAATGTGGCCACTTCACGTGATGCTGTCATGTGATTGGAACACCGCGTGCGGGAGAAGGGTTCCGGCGGGCGGTCAGGGTCAAAGACGCTCGGGCCGGACCGCTTCGGTGAAATGGGTGCCCAGGGCCTTCAGGTAGCCATCGATCGAACCATGGAGACCAAACATTTGGCCCATGGCCCGATAGAGCGGGCTGTTGATGTAGCCCGCCTCCGTGATGGTCACTTGTGTGCCGCCCGGGGTGGCCGCGAGCACATAGGTCCACGTGCCCCCGAACGCGGCCTCCGCATCGGCCATGACGGTGGTCACCATCCGCCGGGGCGGCTGTGCCTCGGTGATCTGCAGCCGCATCTCGAACCCGTCCACCACCTGCACCCAGGTTTCGCGGCCCGACGCATCGGTGACACGCTCCGCGCTGGTCAGGTCACTCCAGGTGCCGCGGAGGGCGGCAGGATTCCGGACCACCGTCCAGACCTGGTCAATCGGCTGGTTCAATTCGATCCGACTGGTCACGACATGCTCGCGTGGCAATGAGTTGCCGTAGGCGAAGGTGACACCAACGATCACCAGGATGAAAGCTACGATGAGGAGGAGGAAACGCAGCATGGCGCGCTCGGGATGGGGGGTGGGGTACGCTGCCTCACTGCAGCTTATACTGGGCGGGCCGGAGGCACCAGCGGGGGGGCTCCCTGTACGGCATGGCGGCCAGCCAGTAAGTTCGAAAACGGTCCGAACGGCCACTCGAACGGCGGAGAGTCCCCAATGCGTTCCCTGTTCCTCACCGGTGCGACCCTGCTGCTGGCCGCGCCCATGACCACCGCCGCCCAGGGGATGCCCCCCGGTTGGCGCGCCATCACCGACACACCGGCCGAGTACGTGGCCGCGGGGATCGAGCCGAATGCGGAGGCCCGCTACAACTTCGTGAGCATGGCCCCGGGCTGGCACATCACCACCGGGCCCGGAACGCTGCTGTTCGATCCCCAAGGGCCCGCGTCGGGGAACTTTCGCCTGGAGACTGAGCTGTTCCTCTTCCCGAACCCGAGCGACCAGCCCGTCGGGCTCTTCGTCGGTGGGATGGGGCTGGACGGCCCGCTGGCCGGGGTGCAGTGGTTTGGCGTCCTGGTGCGGCGTGATGGTACGGCAGCGGTGATCCACAACCACGGGACGGACCACCATCCCGTCACGCCGTACCTCAGGCTCGACAGCTTGCCCCCCCACCCGATCGCCACCTCGCAGCGGATCATCCTGGCGGTGGATGTCCAGCCCGACAGCGTGCGGTTCTCGGTGAACCGGTCGCCGGTCGGCGCACTGCCCCGCGGGGACTTGCGGCTTGACGGCCCGTTCGGCTTCCGTGTCGGGCGAGGACAGAACCTCCACGTGGTGCGCCTCGACTACACCCATCGCTTGGCGCCGATGCCGGAAGCGAGAAGGTAGCAGCGAGAAGGGAGAAGCGGGTGTTGGGCGCGACTCCCTCTGCCTTCTCAGACTTCTCACTTCTTGCTTCTCACTTCTCACTTCTGACTCACGCCAAGGATCCTGGAATGACCGATCTCGACAAGGCCGTCGCCACGCAGCTGGCCAATATTGAGAAGCGCTCGGGCAAGACACTGGCCCAACTGGCAAAGCTCATCGAGGCAAGTGGCCTCACGAAGCATGGCGAGCTCGTGACGATGCTCAAGACCAGGCATGGTATGGGGCACGGCGACGCCAACACCCTGGTGCACACCGTCAAGAAGTCCGCCGGGCCGGCCGCGGCTGCGGCCCAGGGAGGGTCCAGCCAGGAGGTGCTCGACGGGCTGTACACCGGCCCGAAGGCCGTGCTCCGGCCCATCCACGACAAATTGCTGGTGGCCCTGAAAAAGCTGGGCGAATTTGAGGAGGCCCCGAAGAAGACCTACGTGAGCTATCGCCGGAAGAAGCAGTTTTGCATGATTGGTCCGGCCACCAACACCCGGGTGGAGGTGGGGCTCAACGTGAAGGGGCTGAAGGCCCATCCCCGGCTCATCGACCAGGGGGCCGGCAAGATGTGCAACTACGTGGTGAGGCTGACCGACGTGAAGGAAGCGGATCAGGAGCTGTTCGGGTGGATCAAGGCAGCCTACGACGCGGCGGGGTGAGGTGAATGCAACGCGGCGGAGGCCACCGGCCCCCGCCGCGTTACTGTTCGACCGGGCTCAGTTGTCGAGCTTGACCAGCTCCACCCGGCGGTTCTGCTGCTTCCCCTCGGGCGAGGCGTTGTCCGCCACGGGTTTTGATTCACCATGCCCGGAGGGCTGCAGGCGCCCTTCGGCGATGCGATGTTCCTCGACCAGGAAGGTCTTGACCGCCGCCGCCCGCTGCTCCGACAGCGTCAGGTTGTGCGCGTCGTCCCCGTCTGCGTCAGTATGCCCCTCGATGCCCAGCCGCAGCGCCGGGTTCTCGCGCAGGATGCGGGCGATCTCCTCGAGGGTGGGCGTGGACTCGGGGCGGATCCGGGCGCTGTTGGTGGCGAAGAGGATCCCCTGGGTGGCCACCCGCCCGTCGCGCTCCAGCCGGTCATAGAGATCTAGGCCGCCGCTGGCCACCCGGATCGGCCCGATCATGATGGGATTGTTCTCCATCGCCCAACCCACCGCGATGTACAGCTTGTCCGAGCGCGGGAAGACCGCATTCGGGACGTTGGCCACGCGGCGTTCCCCGAAATAGATCTTCAGGTAGTCACCGTCGCCCATGACACGAATCGGCACGACCCCTTCCCGGAGCGCGCTGGCGGTGATCGGCGTCAACACCTCTGGCCCCGCGTTGCTTACCGGTCGCAGGCCGGCCCGGCTGGCCTCCACGGTGATGGCCGATCCGGCATAGCTCCGGTCCCGGCCGAAGTACGCCGGGCCGGGCGTCATCCGGACGTACGCATTGCCATGGTTCAGGCTCACGGCAAACTCCACCGTGAACCGCTCCGGCAGTTCGGCGGGGAGCGGGATGGCCACCAGGCCATTCGAGAGGGCGCGCAGGTACCGGCCCCCCTCCCACTCGATGATCTCGAAGCTGCCCTGGACCAACTCGAAGCGTCGCGGGAAATCGCCCACCCGGTCGCGACTGAAGTCCTCGTACAGCAGGATCTCGTCGCCGGGCGTGAAGTCATAGTTGGCCCAGGCGCCCTCGCCGGGCTTCGGCATCGTCCCCGCTTGCGCGGCAGCAGCCTTCCCCTTCGCGGGGTCGGTCACCGGGTTGCCATCCGCGTCCAGGAGAATCTCGCCCTTGTCATCGGTCAACACGGCACCCTTGCCCGACTCCTCCGCCTTGCGGATGCACTCGAGGTCGTCGAAGACACAGCGCACTTTGTCCCGAACGATATCTTCGAGCTGGCGGGTGGCCTCCTGCTCGGCGGCGCGGCCAAGCGCCCGGCCGATGCGTCGGCCGATCTGGGCGTCGGCGGGGAGCGGGAGGACGGGGAGCAGGATCAGGGCGAGGGCCAGCCAGCGGCCTGCGCGGCAGGGGGCCAGATGGATGGACATGAGCGGACCTCCTTCATCCTTGGTCAGGTGGCGATGGGACTCCAGCCAATAGTAGCCCCTGAACGACCATGCGCCAGACCAGCACGGTGATGAATCCGGCCTTTCGGGGACTTGGCGTACGGGGTGGGACAAACGAACGGGCGGCGGCCACCGGCCACCGCCCGTTCAGTCTGTCGGGTTGCGGGCTGCGACGCCTACTGTATCCGGGTCCCGGTGATCGTTCCCCTCACCGCCTGATCACCCTGGGGTGTACGGTAGGTCGCGACCATGTTCCCCACCAGGGCCCCGTTCTGGAGCACCGAGGCGCTGCGCACCCTGACCATCACCCCGGGCCGAAGCACGCTCTCGTATTCTGAGGACACGACGATGAGGCTGTCGCCGACCACCGAGGCCTGGACCGGGACGTTGGGACGGCCTTCCAGGCTCATCGTCCAGTCAGTGCCGCCTGCGGTGCCGGTCCACGTGGAAGGGACGGGAGCCGTCTGCCCCTCGAGCATGGCGGAGTTCTGCCAGGTCCCCGCGAAATCAGCCAGGGTGGGGCCGGCGGGCGGCGGCGGGGCCTCGACAACCTCAGGAGCCTCTTCGGCGGGGGCACAGGCCATCAACAGGGCAGCAACGAGAACAGCGGGGGTAAAACGCATCGGATCCTCCTAGGGGGTGGCCAACTTGGGAGCAATGAAGCCTACGGCCAAACTGCCCCAATTGCAAATGCTCCACCCAAGGAACTACTCCCTCCCACCCGCGCCGGCACCCGCCTCCAGGGCGAACTTCGTCAGCTCTGCCACGGTGTAGATCCCCAGCTTGCGCATCAGGCTTTCCCGGTAGCTCTCAATGGTGCGTGGGCTGAGACCCAGATCCGCCGCGACCTCCTTGTTGGTCATTCCGGCTGTGACCCCCAACAGGACATCGCGTTCCCGGCGGGTCAGCGCCTCCAACCGGGCCTGGTGGTCCTGGCGCTCCGGGGCCGGTGTCTCCCCGCGCAGCGCGGCGCTGAGCTGCTTGGCCACCGCCGGGCTGTAGTACTCGTCCCCCCGCGCCACGGCGCGGATGGCGTCGCGCAGCTCCTGCGGGGTGGCGTCCTTGCGCAGGTACCCGTTGGCGCCCGCCCGCACCGATTCCATGACATACTCCGGATGATCGTGCACGCTGAGCATCAGGATCCTGAGCAGGGGGAACTCGGCGCGCAGGGTGGCGGCCGCCTCGAGTCCTGACAGCCCGGGCATCGAGATGTCCAGCACCACGACCTGCGGGTCGTGCAGGTTCACCAGTTCAATGGCCTGGTGTCCGGTGCCGGCCTCGGCCACCACCTCGAACCCGGGTGTGGCGGCCAGGACACCCGTGATCCCCGCGCGCACCAGCGCGTGGTCGTCCGCGACGACGATCCGGATCGGCAGTTCAGTCATCGGTCCTCCTGGTGGACGGGGACGCGCACGCGGAGCCTGGCCCCTCCCGCGTCCCCGCTGCTGATCCGCATCTCCCCGCCCAGCGCGACCAGCCGTTCCTGCATGCCTGCCAGCCCCATGTGGCCGGCGTGGCCCAGGGCCTCGAGGTCAAATCCCGCGGCCAGGCCGTGCCCGTCATCCTCGACCGACAACGACACGTCCGCCTCGCCTACCCCCAAGGCTACGGTGGCACGGCTGGCCCCTGCGTGGCGCGCCACGTTGCTCAACCCTTCCTGCAGCGCACGGAAGAGCGCCAGCTCCGCCTCCTCCGTCAGCACGATGGTGCCGTGGCCGGTGGATCGGAAATCTACCGACATTCCGGTTCGCGCCTCGAAGTCCTGTGCCAGGGCCCGGAGTGCCGGCACCAGCCCGAGGTCGTCGAGCAGCGAGGGGCGCAGGTCGTCCGTGACCCGGCGGATGCTCTTCATCCCCTCGTCCACCAGGTCGCTGACCTGCGCCAGCTGGTCCGCGGCAGGCCCGGTCGCCGCTTCGCGCAGCAGGCCGAGGCGCAGTTTGACCGCGGAAAAGACCTGGGCGGTCTCGTCGTGCAGTTCCAGGGAAAGTCGGCGGCGCTGCTCCTCGTGCTGTTGCATCATCCGCAGCGACAGTCGCTCCAGTTCCAGGGTGCGGCTGGCGAGTCGTTGGTAGAGATCCTCGTTCTCCAGGGCTGCGCCGACCTGCTGGCCCAGGGCCACGAGAAACGTCTCGTCGAGGGCGGTGAACGGATCGCTGGTGCTGCCAACGATGACCAGGGCGCCACGCACCGCGGCGCCGCGGATGATGGGAAGCACCGCGGTAAAGGGGAACGGCGCCCCCTCGTGGGCGGGAGCCGCCGCGTCGGCGCGGAACACGGGGCGCACCGTGCGGGCCGCCTCGCGGACGGCGTCCGCCATGGCGCCCTGGGGCGCGAACCCGGCCCAGTCCGCGGCCACCCCGGCGCCGCGCACGAACCGCCCGTCGAGCAGCAGCGCGCTGCCGCGAACCCCCGTCAGCGTCAGGGGTCGCAGCAGCAAACCGTCCACGGCCTCGTCCCGTGCGGCGCCGCGTTGCAGGTCCCCCGAGAGCGCGGAGAGGGTGCCGAGACCGCGCTGAAGGTCCTCCAGCACCAGGAGCAGCATGCCGATACCGGTCACCAGGATGAAGGCGATGTCGAGATAGTAGCTCCAGGGCGTCAGCAGCCCCTGGGCGCGAAGGATCGGATAGTCGAGGTGATGCAGGCCCCAGAGCAGGAAGGTGACACCCACCAGCTTGGCCGCCGTTGAGCCGGTGCGGCGCCGGTAACGCAGGAAGGTGATCCCGGTCCAGCCGGTGACGGCGGCCAGCATCACCACGGTGATGGAGGCGGCCAGCGTAAAGCTCTGCAGCACGAAGATGGCGACCCACGCCCACGCCACCGGCACCAGGGCCGCCGGCAGCAGCCATCGTGCGTCGAGCCGGCGCGGGCTGGCGAAGGTCAGCGCCGCCACGAGCAGCGCCAGGGCCGTCCAGCCGGTGATGACCTGGTGGAGGTACAGCCAGCCCCAGTTCTGGGTCTCGAGGAAGGTGATGATCGCGCCGATCCGGAGCGCGTAGAGCCCCCAGCCGCCGGCCCACCAGAGGAAGTACGGCTTCCGGTAGCGCCGGTAGAGCCACGCAGAAAGACCGGTGAGCGCCAGCGTAATGACGGCCAGCAGGATGGCCGCCTCGATTTCATGGATGACGTCGGTGTCATTCATCCGTGCTGTCCGATCTCCGCCATCCGGGTCCTCCGTTCCTCTCTACCCATTCCCCGTTCCCCGTTCCCCGTTCCCCGTCCCCTGCTCCCTGCTTACTGCTCACTCCCCCCCGCCCCCGGCCACGGCCCATTTGCGGGCGGCGGCAGCTCCTTCTCGTACGTCTCGGCCTGCTCGAGGTGGAACCCCCGCGCCAGGTAGGCGTCCTTCGCCGCGGGATGGTCGAGGGAGCAGGTGTTCAGGATCAGCCGCCGGGTACCCTCCTCCCAGCCACGCCGGATGGCGTGGGTCAGCAGGTATCCGCCGAGCCCCTGGCCGATGAACGCCGGCAGCAGGCCGAACAGCAGGATCTCGGTGGTCCCGTCCTCATGACGATCGAGTTCGTAGTAGCCGGCGGGCGCGCCACCCAGCCACGCCGTCCAGAACTCGAAGCCGTGGCGGCTCTGCAGGCGCTCCCAGTCGGCCAGGCGCCAGGGCAGCCGGTCCACCCAGTGCCAGCGCCACCCCACTGCGGTGTAGAAGAAGCGACCGAGCTCCGGGGCCGGTGGCGCCACCCGGGTCATGACCGGCGCTGGGTCAGGCGTGCGCGCGGGCCGGAGGTCGGCGGGCCCCGCCATCGCCAGGTGCCACCGCGTGACGGTGCTCATGCACCCTCCGCCAGGCCGAGCTGCCACAGCAGGAACGCATGGTCGAGCGCCAGCTCATGCAGCCGGTCATACCGCCCCGACGCCCCCCCGTGGCCGGCGCCCATGTTCGTCTCGAGCAGCACCGGCGCCTCGTTGGTCTGCAGCGTCCGGATTTTCGCCACGTACTTGGCCGGCTCCCAGTACATCACCTGGCTGTCATTCACGGCGGTCCGAATCAGCATGGCGGGGAAGGCACCTTCCCGGAGGTTGGTGTAGGGGCAATAGGCGCGGATCCAGCGGCACTCCTCCGTGATCGCCGGATTGCCCCACTCCTCGTACTCGCCCACGGTCAGCGGCAGCGTCGGGTCGAGCATCGTGTTGATCACGTCCACGAACGGCACGTGACTCAGCACCGCCGTCCAGCGCTCCGGCCGCAGGTTGACCACCGCCCCCATCAGCAGCCCGCCGGCGCTGCCCCCCTCCGCCGCCAGCCGCGCGGGATCCGCCCAGCCCTCCTCCACCAGGGCGTCCGCGCAGGCCAGGAAATCCGTGAAGGTGTTCATCTTGTGCTGCATCCGGCCGCCATCGTGCCAGGGGCGGCCCAGCTCCCCGCCGCCGCGCACGTGGGCGATCGCCACGATCACACCCCGGTCCAGCAGCGACAGGCGCTCCGAGCTGAAGGAAATGGGGTAGGGATAGGCGTAGGCACCGTAGCCCTTGAGGAGCAACGGCGCGCCGCCCTCCTGTTTCAGATCCTTGCGGTAGACCAGCGACACCGGCACCTGCGTCCCGTCCGCCGCGCGGACATGCAGCCGGTGGGTGGCATACGCCGCCGGGTCGTAGCCCCCGACAATCTCCTTCTGCTTGCGGAGCGTGCGCTCGCGGGTGATCATGTCGTAGTCCAGCACCGACGGGGGAGTGACGAGGGACTGGTACTCGAGCCGGAGCGTCGCGGTATCCCAGACATGGTTCATCCCCGGGTACGCCTCGTACACCGCCTCCTCGAAGCTGAGCCGGTGTGCCGCGCTGGTGTCGAGGTCCACGGCGTGCGCATGCGGCACCCCGTCCTCCCGCTCCCAGAGCACCAGATGCCCGGCAAACAGGTCGAAGTCCTCCAGCATCACCTCATCGCGATGGGGCAGCCACTCGACCCAGTGCTCGCGACCCGGGGTGGCCACTGGGGCGGTGACCATGCGGAAGTTCCGCCCGGTGTCGTTCACCCGGATGAAAAAATGCTCGCCGCGGTGCGCCGCATCATACTCCTGGTCGTCCACCCGGGGTGCAATCACCCGCCAGGCGCCCGCAGGGTCCGTTGCCTCGAGCACCTGGATCTCGCTGGTGGTATGGCTGCCCGAGTAGAGCAACAGGAACCGGCCGCTCAAGCCGCGCGCCACACCAATGCCGAACCGCTCGTCCGTCTCCTCAAAGACCAGCACGTCCTCGCTGGCATCCTGCCCGAGGACATGCCGGTACAGGCGGTACTTCCGCTTGGCCGTGTCCTCGATGGTATAGAAGAGGGTCCGGTTGTCGGCGGCCCAGGCCACCGAACCGGTGTGGGGGATCACCTCGTCGAGGAGGGTGCCGGTGACCAGGTCCTTGATCCGCAGGGTGTATTCCCGGAACCCGGTCTCATCGCTGGCGAAGGCGAGGTAGCGGCCATCGTCACTCGGCGCGAACTCGCCGAGCGCCAGGTAGGTGTGCCCCACAGCCATCAGGTTCAGATCCAGGAGCACTTCCTCGGGACCCTCCACCGAGTCGGGCCGCCGGCAGTAAATGGGGTACTGCCGTCCATCCTCGGTCCGGTGATAGTACCAGTAGCCGTGCTTGGGGTACGGAGCGGACGAATCCTCGTGCTTGATGCGCCCGAACATCTCGTTGTACAGCGTGGCCCGGAAGCCGGCGAGTGGCTCCAGGGCCTGCTCCGTCCAGGCATTCTCGGCGGCCAGGTAGGCGGTCACCTCCGGTTCACTCTTGTCGCGCAGCCAGGCGTACGCATCCACCAGCTGCTCGCCGTGCACCTCCCGAACCACCGGGCGTCGGGCGGCGATCGGCGGGCCGGTGCCGTCCCTCACCCCGCGCGCCCCCCGCGCCGCAGGCCCAGGTTGACGATGCGCTGAAGCATTTCGGCGTAGCTCATCCCAGCCGCCTCCGCCGCCCCGGCGAACTCCTCCCGGAAGGCCACGTCGGGGTTCGGGTTCGCTTCCAGGAAGTAGAGCTGCCCGTCCGCACTCAGGCGGAAGTCAATGCGGGCGTACCCGTCGAGTTCCAGGATCCGGTAGATCCGCTTGCTCACGTGGGTGAGCTGCTTGAGGAGCTCCGGCGGGAGGTCGATGGCCTCCTCGGCGTAGATCCCGCGCTTCTCCTGGTACGCCGGGTCATGCTTGACGCGGGCGGTGGCAATCTTCGGGACGTTCGCCGGCAGGTCGCCGAACTTCAGCTCGAAGGGCGGCAGGACATGGAGCCGCTCGTTGCCGAGGACCGCCGAATAGACTTCGCGGCCGTCGATGTATTCCTCGGCGATGGCGTCGGTCCCGATCCGCTCGTGCACCATCGTCACCCGCTCCACCAGCTTCTCATCGCTGTCCACCACCGAGGCCTGGGCGATGCCCACCGAGGCGTGCTCCACCAGGCTCTTGACGATCAGCGGAAAGCCGAGCTTGGCCGGGCGCCGGACCTTGCGCCCGCGCGGGAAGACGGCGAAGTGGGGCACCCGGATCCGGCTGTAGGCCAGCAGCTTCTTGCTCAGCGCCTTGCCCCGGGCCAGCATCATCCCCATGGGATTGCAGCCAGTGTACTTCAGCCGCAACAGCTCCAGGAAGCTCACGACGCTGTGGTCGAACACCGTCTCGCCGTGGAACTCCTCCAGCAGGTTGAACGCGATGTCCGGCTGCCACTCGTCCATCGTCCGCTTGATGGGGAGCAGGTCGTACTGCACGCCGAGCGACAGCACCTCGTGCCCGAGGCCGCGCAGCGTGGACGTCACGTCGTATTCCGTCTTCCAGGCAAACTGTTCCTTGGCGGTAGACTCGTCCAGCGACTCGGGCGGCACGAGATCCGGATGCATCAGCGCCAGCACACGCAGCTTTTTCATAACGGAATCCACTCCCTTCGCGCGGTGGAGTAGAGCACGTGCATCGTCTTGACGGTGAGCAGGACGGTGAAGTCGAGCTTGAGGCGGCGCTCCGACCCGACCGCCCGCAGCCTCAACTCCCGGCAGCGGCCGATCATGTCGGAGAGGACGGTGTCGAGCGTGAACTGGTATTCGCCCGTCCAGCGGGAGACAAGCTGCCGGATCTCGGCGCGGTGGCGGCGGAGAAATGCCGAGGCGGCCTCCCCGCGCTGGGGATCCACCGGCTCGCCGAAGAGGCGACGCAAGTCGCGGTCGTAGGTGTCGGGATAGGACACGGCATAGTGGCTGCGCTTCTCCGCGTAATGCTCGCCGAGCGTGCGGCGCAGCGTCGCCAGACTGTCCACCCGGCGGCGATTGACGGCGGGCGGCTTTTGGCCGGCCAGCTCGGCCATCAGCTCGTCCACGTACTCGAGTTTTTTCAGGGCCGGCCACCCGGCGTAGCGCTTCCGCCAGGAGGAGCGGGGCCGCAACCAGACGGCAAACGTCTCCGCGAAATCTTCATCGGGGTGCGCCTGGGCATACCAGAGTCTGAGGTGCTGGACGTAGCGCTTGCTGCCCGGGTCGGCCCGGTAGTACTCAGGGTACTCACGCGAACTCTTGCCGAAGAGTTGCTGCCAGCGCCGTCGCCGGTGCACCTGGTAGGCATGCTGGTAGGCATGCGCCGCTTCGTGCCGAAGGATCCGCATGCACTCGAGCCGGGTGCCGCCCTCGACCTCGAGCATCTGCTGGCGCTCCAGTCGCCGGAGCCGCGGATGCGCCAGATAGAAAGGAATCGCGATGCCGGCAATGCCCGCCGGGGAGAACCACTCGTCCGAGAGCCAGCAATGCGGCTTGAGACGCAGCCCGCGGGCCTCGAGCTCGCCGTACACCTCCTCGACGCACTCCTCCAGCCAGGTCCCGGCGATCGTCACGCCGAGGTCGCACATCCGGACCTGCATCAGTTTTTCGTTTGGCCACTTGGCCCAGGGAAAGGTGCGTCGCGTGCGCGGCATGGCCTGTAAGGTAAGGGGAGGGGGAACGGGGAACACGGAACAGGGAGCAGGGGACAGGGAGCAGGGAACAGGTACCTGACCCCGGGCGACCTTGCCCTCAATGGTATTATCAGATAATATTGAGTATGTCAAAAGTGCCACATGCACGAATCTCGTTGACCATGCCGCCCGAGGTCCTCGCCGAGGCCGATAGGATGGCGGGTGAACTGGACCGCTCCCGCAGTTGGGTCATTTCGGAGGCGATTCGCCGGTTGGCGGAGCCCACCCCGATCCCCGCCCCAATCCGGTCACTGCCGGGCGATGCGCGCCTGGCCCAGCTCAAGGCGGACCTCACCATGACGCCGGAGGAGCGGGTCCGCTCGGGTGAGGAGACGGCCGGAGGCCATCCCGTTCCCCGCCCGGACCGCCACGATCGCCTCCTCGCGTTCACCCGGTTCGAGGACTACCAGACGTGGGACCTGGGCGAGCGGGTACTGCGATGACCGGGTACGTGACACAGCTCGCCCGGGTGTGCAGCCTGCTGAACCGGGAGGGCGCACGGTACGTGGTGGTGGGAGCCAGAGCCCTGCAGCTCTGGGGTAGTATCCAAGCCACCCGCGACATCGCGATCCTCATCGCGCCCTCCGTGGAGAACGCGGCTCGCGTGCTCCGGGCGCTCGAGCAGGTCGGATTTGGCCTGGCCAGGGAGTGGCTCGCCGAGGCGGTGGCGGCCAAGCAAGTCACGGTCATCGGTGGGCGACCCCGCGTGGACATCCTGACCGATGCTGGGAACCTCAGCTACCATCAGGCGGCGCCAGCGGCGACCAGCTTCACGGTCGAAGGCGTAGCGATCCCGGCCGCCTCCCTCGAGCACCTGATCGCCACACAGAGGACGGGCCGGGCGCCGGACGCAGCCGACAGGGAGCTCCTCGAGGATATCAAGCGCATACGTAGCGTCTAACGATATGCAGTAAAACAACTTATGATAAAATAGTTTCATCTTGAAACCTTTAAAGGCCGTCTTCTCGTAATGGGAGGGCGGCCGTTGTTGTTTCGAGCTGCAACGTTTTGCAGACTGACGACGTCCCATGGGAACGATCGCGATGAGCGCGACCCCTCGACCGCTGCTTCATGGAGGTTTCCGTGCGTGCTGGCCTCTTCTTGACCCTCGCGGCGCTTGGCGCCACCGCCGCTCCGGCTGCCAGCCAGGAAGGCACTGGCCCGAACCCGACTCCGGTCAGCCGCGCGGGGGCCGGGACGCCCCACGCACCAAACATTCGGCCCTCGCTGGCTATCCGCCGGGCACCTGGGGCCGTCACCGTTGACGGGCGGTTGGACGACGCCGGCTGGGCCAACGCCGCCCGCGCCACGAACTTCAGCGAGTTCAACCCGCGCGACCTGGGCGCGCCGTCCGTCGAGACCGAGGCGTGGGTCACCTACGACCAGGAACACCTCTATGTCGCGATCATGGCCCGGGATGACCCGAGCTCGATCCGTTCCTCCCTCACCGATCGCGACCGGATCGGGCAGGACGACTACGTCGGGGTGGTGCTCGACACCTACGGCGATGCGTCGTGGGCCTACCTGCTGTTCGCCAATCCGCGCGGGATCCAGGCCGACCGGCGGTATGCCGAAGGGCGGGGCGACGATGCCCGGATGGACATCATCTACCACTCCCGCGGCCGGGTGACGGATGACGGCTACCTGGTGGAAATGGCGATTCCCTTTTCCAGCCTGCGATTCCCCCCGCGGCCGCAGCAGGAATGGCGGGTGACCTTCTGGCGCAACCGGCCGCGCACCAATCGGGAGGAAATCTCCTGGGCAGGCCTGAGCCGGAAGGATCCCTGCATGCTCTGCCAGATGGGCACGTTGACCGGGTTGGAAGGTGTACGTCCCGGCGGGTCGCTGGAAGTCCTGCCCTCGGTGGTGGGTTCGCAGTCGGGAGCGCTCGGTGCCCCGGGCGAGGGGTTCGTCAATTCCCGGGTGACCGGCGACGCCGGCGTCAGCGCCAAGTACTCCTTTGCCAACGGCCTCACGGCCGAGGCCACGATCAATCCGGATTTCAGTCAGGTCGAGTCGGACGCCGGGCAGGTGGACGTCAACAGCACCTTTGCGCTGTTCTTCCCCGAGCAGCGGACCTTTTTCCAGGAAGGCAGCGACCTCTTCAGCACCCGGATCAACGCCGTCTACACGCGCAGCATCAACAATCCGATCGCGGCCGGCAAGCTGATCGGCCGGATGGGCCGCACCACGGTGGCCTACCTGGGGGCCCGCGATGACCATTCGCCGCTGCTGGTGCCGTTTGAGGAGCGCAGCGTAAGCGGGCTGGCAGGCAAGAGTGTGTCGAACGTGCTGCGCTTCCGGCAGACTTTCGGGCGGAACTCCTACCTCGGTGCCCTGGTGACCGACCGCCGGATGGACGGAGGTGGTTCGGGATCGGTTGTGGGTATTGACGGGATGGTTGGCTTTGGGGGCGTCTACAGCGTCAACTACCAGGTGCTGGGCAGCCACACGGCGGAGTCCGACGCCCCTGAACTTCTGCCTGCGCTCGGCAACGCCACCTTTGCCGGGGGCCGGTACACGGCACGGCTCGACGGAGAGCGCTTCAGCGGGCTGGCGCAGCAGTATTCGCTCGCCCGCAACGCTCGCGGCTGGAACTGGGACGCGACCTTCCGGAGCGTCAGCCCTACCTTCCGCGCCGACAACGGGTTCGAGTCGCGCAACGACTTGCGGCAACTGATGAGCTTCCAGGCCTATAACTTCTATCCCAATGGGCGGGTGGTGAAGCGCATCTCACCCAGCGTGATGGGGCAGCGGACCTGGAATTTCGACGGCGACATCAAGAGCCAGGCGGTCGAGGCGCGGCTCAATGCCAACCTCGTGGGCCAGACGTTCGTCCAGGTCAACGTCCGGACCGCGGACGAGCGGTTTCGCGGCGTGGATTTCCGCGGCCTGCAGCGGGTGAACATCAATGCCGAGACAAATTTCACCCGCTGGCTTTCCGTGGGTGGGTCGGTAGGGGTCGGGGACGGCGTGGCGCGGAATCTTGCCACCCCTCTTGAGGGTCGGATGACGGATGTGAATCTCCGCGCCACGCTCCGGCCGAGCACCTGGGCCAGCTTCAGTCCCAGCGTTGCCCACTCACGGATGGCCCGGGCGGATGGGGAAACGCTCTACAGCGGCTACATCCTGCGGACCCGGGCCGACCTCCAGTTCACCCGTGAGCTGTTCCTGCGGATGGTGGTTCAGTACAACAACTTCAGCCAGTCGCTCTCAATCGAGCCGCTGGTGACCTACCGGGCCAGCCCGTTTACGATGGTCTACATCGGCTCGACGCGCGGCTATCGGGACATGGACGAGGACGCCCGGTTCACCCGGACGTCCACCCAGTACTTCACGAAGGTGCAGTACCTGCTGCGGAAGTAGGGAAGCGAGAAGCGAGAAGCACTGGTGTGGGAGCCCTCAGCGGCGGTCCGTGTTCATCCCTCCTTTCTCGCTGCTTGCTTCTCCCTTCTCGCTTCCTCCCGCATCACCGCAATCCGCTCGACGGCCACCAGCGCCTGCCCCCGGTCGAGTGCCTTGGGGAGCAGGCGTTCGGCGTCATCGAGCCTCGCCCGGGCGGTGGCATGATCCCCTTCCCGGAATGCAATCGTGGCCTCGGCGAGGGGCTTCTCGTGCGCCGACGTGAGCAGGGTGCTGGTGGCCATGCCGAGGAGTTCACGGGCGCCGGCCGGGTCGTGGTCGTGCCACGCCCGGAACCACGCCGCGTCGAGCAGCATGCTGGAGGAGATCTCGGCCGGGAGCCGGTCTACCCCCTCGAGAACCCGGTCCAGGGCCACCCGTGCGTCGTCCAGGCGCTCATGGTCGAGATGCCACGCCCAGGCCAAGTGCTGCCCCGCGAGCGCCAGGAGGGGATCATCTCCGGTGCGCGCGGCGCGAAGCACGAGATCAGCGTTCCATTCACGCGGGCGAGCTCCGGTCAACGACAACGCCGAGAGTGTCATGGCGGCGAATTCCTGGTCCACCCCGGCGCCTCCCCCGGCCAGCGCACGCAGCCGCGCGCCGTCGCTCCGGTACCCGGCGGTCTCGCGCGGCCAGAGACTCGAGAGTCCCACCAGCAGCGACACGACCCCGAACAGTGACAGCAGGATCAGCCCCAGCTGGCCGGGCCAGCCCGCGGGAGCCGCTCCGCGCCACACCGCGGCGGCGAGCACGGCCACCGAGCCCGTGACGAGGCTGGTCAGGGGGCCACCGGCAGTCAGCACCGCCATGCGCCGGCGCAGGTGGCGGGTGTCGGTGGGCATGCAGGCCACCATGCCGCCGATGAAGGAGAGGTTCCAGACGGTGCCGATCTGGAGGCGTTCCCCCTGTCGGGTGATCCGGAGCGGCCAAACCACCACGATCAGGGTGCGGAAGCGGACCAGCATCGCCCCTGCCCAGTGTCCCAGTTCGTGGAGTGTGACGGCCAGCCATCCGGTCACCGGGGTCAGGAGCACGGCTGTCAGGACCAACCAGCCGGACACGGGCTAGTCGGCGCTCTCGGCGGGACGCACGCGGCCGGTGTGGATGGCGCTCGCCAGGTCGAGCGCGGCGGTCAGGAGGGCGGTGTATTCCCCGTGCCGCGGATCGAGCAGGCCGAGCCGGAGGTCGGTCGTCAGCCGGGAACAGAGCTCCACGGCGCGCTTGACGCGGAAGCTCCGGACATACGCGGGCGCGTCATCGCTGTCCACGCCCTGGAGCCGTGCCCAGAGCGACAGCCGGGCGTTGTCCAGGCCATGCTTCAACTCCTCCAGGGATTCGAAATCCTTCTCCCCCCGGCCTTCGGGGACCGGCAAGGCGTCGATGGCGTGATGCAGCTCGGCAATGCGGGCGAGGAGCTGGGTTTCTGACATGCGTGCCTCGGAAAGGGGACCGGGGAAAGGTAACCAGTCGATGTACCCCGGCTACCGAACATCCTCCAGCCGGAAGTGCGTGTTCTCGATGATCCCGAAGACGTTGCCGAAGGGATCGAGCACCGTGCCGACCTTGATACCGTCGCCGACATCCTTCACTTCCTCGTGGGGTTTGGCCCCCAGACTCAGGAGGCGCTGGTACTCGGCGGCGGCGTCGGCGACCCCCCAGTAGGCCAGGCTACCCGCCGCTCCAGGCGGCGCATCGGGCAGGAGGCCCAGCTCGAATCCACCCACCGCGAAGCCGACATAGAAGGGCTCATCAAAGTACGGACCGTGGCCGACGACGTCGGTGTACCACGCCTTGCCGGCGGCCAGGTCGGGGCTGGGGTAGATGATGGTGCGCAGACCGAGGATCACGGGACCTCCGGGGTGACTCGACCCAGGGGCTGTTGCAGCACGGCAAGGATGATCCGGATCCCCGCCACGAAGCTGCCGACCCGAAGGTTTTCATTCGGGCTGTGCTGGTTGTTGTCGGGGTTGACCGTGGGCACGATGACGGCGGGCACGCCGAGTGTCTCCACGAAGGGCGAGATCGGGATGGATCCGCCGCTGGTCCGGATCCGGATCGGCTCCTCCCCGAAGAGGTGCACGAAGGCCCCCGTGAGCCAGCGGCCCGGCTCCGAGTCGTAGGGTGTGCGGAAGGCGCCGTAGGCGCGGTGGTGGGTCAGGGTGGCCAGCCGCGGGTGCGCCAGCCGTTCCGCCATCGTCGGCGCGCGGTCCAGAACGTGAAAGCCCTGCTGCTCAATGTGGCGCCGCAGCAGGTCGATCAGGTGGCTCGCGTCACTCTCGGCCACCAGGCGGATGTCCAACTCGGCGACGGCCTCGGAGGGCACGATGGTGCGCGCCTCGCTGCCCACCCACGCGGAGCGCATCCCCCGGACGTTGAGGGACGGGTACTGCACCGCTTCCTGCAGGTTGTCGCCGACCTTCTCCGCCACCGCCACGCCCATGGACCGCAGGATCGCCGGCTCGTCATCCGGGATCCGTGCCAGGATCTGCTTCGTTTCCGGATCGAGCGTCACCCCGTCATACCAGCCGGGAATCGTCACCCGACCGTCCAGGTCCTTTACCGACGCCAGGATCCGACTCAGGTGGAACACAGGGTTGGGAAGGTAGTTGCCGTAGTGCCCCGAGTGCTGGGGCGCCACGGGTCCATAGGTGGTGAGGGTGGCTGTCGCGATGCCGCGCGCACCGAACTTGAGCGTCGGTGCTCCCGAGACATGCGGTGGCCCGTCGAAGATCACCAGCATGTCGGCGGCGAGTTGCTCTCGGTGCGCCAGTACCGCCGCCGGCAGGTGGGGCGATCCCTGCTCCTCCTGGGTGTCGATGATCACCTTCAGGTGGAAGTCCGGCGCGATCCCCGCCTCGTCCAGCAGGGTGATGGCACTCAGGAACTGCGCGATCGGTCCCTTTGAGTCGGACGCGGACCGCGCAAAGATCCGCCAGTCCTCCCAGGGGCGCGAGCCAGCGAGCTCGCTCGTCACCGCGCGTTCGAGCCGTTCCCAGGGGAGTTCGTGCCACTCACCACTCGCCTCCTGCTCCTTCACGACCGGGGTCCACGGACTCGCCTGGTGCCACCGCGAGGTGTCCACCGGCTGCCCGTCGGCCTGGAGGTAGATCAGGACCGTGCGGTGGGCACCGGGCGTTCGGCGTTCAGCGTAGAGCAGGGGGCTGCCGGGCGTGGAGATTCGTTCGGTCGTGAACCGTCGTGACTGGAACTCCGCCTCGAGGTGGCCCACCAGCCGGAGGATGTCCTCGGCATGGTGCGCATCGTTCGGGTAGGTCAGCAGCTCGCGATAGAGCGCCACGGCACGGGGCAGGGTGGCGTCCACGCGGGCGTGGATCTGGGATGATCCGAGGTGCTGCGCGAAGACCGATGTGGCGGACGCCAGCATCGCCCCCACTGACAGCGTGCTGAGGAGCGTGCGAGAGATTCTGGTTCTGGACATGGATGCGCTGCGCCGGGTAAGGGGTGTGAAGCACGCCGGCCGGTGCACCTGCCGACTTCGAGGAAGGTGCGCCGTGCCATGCCCGGGGGCAAGGCCCGCCATGATTCCTGACGTCATCCCCGCCACGCGTCCGCCAGGCATCGGCTTCCCATGGGCCTCCGGGCGCCCCTTGCGGCCGGGCGCTTTTGGCGCTAACTCCTGTGGCTGCTTCGCAATACGTTCCCGCTCACTCCTGGAGTCTTCATGTCCGCTGAAACCGGTGGGGCCTACCCCCCACTCCCCGCGCCATTCAAGATCCCAACCTATACGACGACACAGACGGGTGAAGTCACGATTCCCCCATCCACCCCCTTTTACTACGCCGGCATCAGCTCGCAGTGGATCTACTGGCAGGTGGACCTGGCGGTCTGCGCCAGGTTCCTCGAGCCGCTCGGCCTGGTCCCCGCCAGCTTCGGCGGCAAGGGACTGGTCAACATCAACTTCTTCAATGCCGCCGCGCTGTACGGGGTCGGCTTCCCGGGCAACGCCGGCGTGGGCGGCTTCAACGAGACCGAGGTCAACATCGTCGCCTACCCGAAGCAATCGGCTGGAAAGGTGCCGGAACTGAGCCTCGCGGAGTACCTGACCAATGGCGACCAGACCAAGCGGATCGGCAACTACCGGCTGTGGGTGGCTTGCGACAACCAGGTGGCGGTCAATTGCGGAATCGCCATCTACCTCGAGAACAAGTTCCTGGTGGACTACACCTATAACGTCCCGGCGCTGAACAACCCCGGCGTCGCCACCTCGACCTGGACCTGTCATGACCACCAGGACCACGACAAGGTCATCTACACCGCCACCGTGAACCTCGCCGGCCTGACCTCGACGCCCGGCAACATGTCGGAGTGGATTGACCTGAGCTACGACAAGGCCACCAAGCGGATCGCCGGCTCGCGCCGCAACTATTTCGGGATGCACGATACCTACCTGCTGGGCGGTTCACCGAGCGCGGTGGAGATCCTCTTCGGTCAGAGTGCCCAGCCGATGAAGACCGACATGGAACAACTAATCGGCTCGGCCGATGCCGTGGCTGTGCAGGTGTTTCGCAGCGCCCCGTGCATTGCCGAGGCGCGGCCGTACTGGGCCGACACCTGAATGCCTGACGGCACGACGGCTCCCGTCAACCCACCGGGGCCCCCCACGCCGCTCGTGCCCGATCCGCGCGCCCAGTTCGTGGCCCTGTCGGCGGCGCTCACCGGGTTCGACGCGGCCACGCTTCATGGCACGGGAATGGTGGCGACCTACTATGACACGCTGGCCGATATTGTCGGCGAGCGGATCCTGGCGCGACTGCTGGGCGCGTGGGGACGCGTCGCCACCATGGCGGGCGGCGATCCCGGCGCCCTGGACACCGGCATCCGCGTCGCCATTCTCGCCGACCCCACCTTCGGCCCGCTGGCCCGCAACCTGATGGCCCTCTGGTACATGGGCCAGTGGAATCAGCTGCCGGCCGACTGGCGCAACACCAACGGCGCCAACGCCCGCGACACCGACCACATCGTCTCCAGCGAGGCCTATGTGCAGGGATTGATCTGGCCGGCGGTGCACTCCCACCCGCAGGGTGCCAAGCAGCCCGGCTACGGTTCTTGGAGCCTGCCACCCGACGGGCAGGAGGCGCCGTGACCGACCGTGAGTACGATGTCGTGATCGTGGGCGGCGGACCGATCGGGGCGCTGCTGGCCCAGCGGCTCAGCGCGGCCGGCAAGGATATCCTGATGCTGGAGGCGGGGCGCGCCTCGGGGCTCACCTGGGAGAGCTACCAGTCCTACGTGGACCACTACTACCAATCGCTCATCAAGATCCCCAACGCCCCCTATCCGCAGAACCCGAACGCCGGGTTCCCGCTGGCCACCGCCGACGTGGCCAACCTGGCCCCGGGAACACCCGACCTGCGCGGCTACACCGTGGAGGAGGGCCCGCTGGCCTTCGGTAGCACCTACCTCCGCTCCCTCGGCGGCACCAGCCTCCACTGGCTGGGGACCGCGCCGCGCATGGTGCCCAACGACTTCCTGCTCCAGAGCAAGTATGGCGTGGGGGTGGACTGGCCCCTCAGCTACGCCGACCTGGAGGAGTGGTACGGCAAGGCCGAGTGGGCCATGGGCGTGGCGGGGGACAAGAAGGACCAGGCGTACTTTGGAATCACCTACCCCGAGGGCTACGACTACCCGATGGAGCGGATCCCACCCAGCTACTCAGACCAGGTCATCGAGAAGAGTGTCGAGGGTCTCACCGTCGAGTTCGGCGGGGAGGCGTATCCAGTGTGGGTGTCGCACCTGCCGCAGGCCCGGAATTCCGTCCCACGCCCGGGCTACCAGCCGGTCGGCGCAGTCGGTGCGCCGCACAAGGGCCAGCGCTGCGAAGGCAACGCCAGCTGCATCCCGATCTGCCCGGTGCAGGCCAAGTACTCGGCACTCAAGACCCTGGCCCAGCTCGATCCGAAGCGGGTGACGCTGGTGACCCAGGCGGTGGCCTCGAGGCTGGTCATCGCCGAGAACGGTCGCATTGACGGTGTGGTCTACAAGCGTTACGAGGATGAGTCGGTGCCGGCATACACCACGGCCACCGCCAAGGCCAAGATCTATGTGATTGCGGCCCATGCCGTGGAGAATGCCAAGCTGCTCCTGGCATCGGGCGCAGCCAACAGCAGCGACCAGGTGGGCCGCAACCTTTCGGACCATCCCTTCTTCATTACCTGGGCGCTGGCGCCAAAGAGCATCGGGGCGCTCCGCGGGCCTGGCCAGACCTCCGGCATTCCCTCCTTCCGTGACGGTGCCTTCCGCAAGGAGTTTGCCTCGTTCCGGATCGACCTCGGCAACTGGGGCTGGGACTTGGCGGAGGGCGGCTCCCCGCAAGGTGCCTTCGGGCAGTTGGTGTCGCAGGGGATCTATGGCCGGAAGCTGCGGGCCACGCTGGGCGATGTCGTGCCCCGCCAGGTGCGGATCGGGTTCGTCATCGAGCAGCTGGCGGAGGCTCGCAATCGCGTCACCATCAACCAGCAGTACCTCGACCCGATCGGCGAGTACCGGCCCGTCATCCGGTACGACATCTCCGACTACACGAAGCTGGCGATGGTGTCAGCCATGAAGGTGGCCAACGCCGTGTACCACGCCATGGGAATCCCCGACCACGACATCCGCACCCACTTCGACGCCAATTCAGCCGGGGCCATGAGCTACAAGACCCACGACGGCACGGTCAT
Organism: Gemmatimonadales bacterium; assembly: GCA_046260395.1. Classification (GTDB taxonomy): domain Bacteria; phylum Gemmatimonadota; class Gemmatimonadetes; order Gemmatimonadales; family GWC2-71-9; genus JAWXBA01. The sequence goes on along the minus strand of JBHEPH010000031.1, from coordinate 8,136 downwards.
CCCACTTGGCTACTACGGCTCCGGGCACCACATGGGCACCCACCGCATGGGCGGCAGCCGCACCGATTCGGTGGTGAACGACATGCAGCGCACCTGGGACCATGACAACCTCTATGCCGTGGGCTGCGGCAGCATGCCGACCACCGGCTCCTCCAATCCGACCCTGACCGCCGCCGCCATGACCTTGCGGTCGGCGGAAGACATCCTCAGGCAGCTCTGATGCCCATTCCTGATTGCAAATCCCTCCATGCGCACCTCCAGACTGCCGTCGAGCTGGAGCATGCCACCATTCCCACCTATCTGGCCGCGCTGTATTCGCTGCACGAGGGAAAGAACAAAGAGGTGGCGCAGGTCATCCAGAGCGTGGTGATGGAGGAGATGCTCCACATGACGCTGGTGGCCAACGTCCTCAACGCGGTGAAGGGCAAGGTCCAGGTGGACCACGACAAATTCGTGCCTGCCTACCCGACCTATCTGCCCCACAGTGCCGACACCTTCCTGGTGGAACTGCTTCCCTTCACCCCGCAGGCGGTGGAGACTTTTCTGGCGATTGAGCGCCCGGCCCCGGCGGGCGCGCCCCCCGAGGCCGACAAGTACCACACGATCGGCCAGTTTTACGAGGCGATCGAACTGGCGCTCACCGACCTCGCCGGTTCCCTGGGGGAAAAAGCACTTTTCAATGGCGACCCCACCTGGCAGGTGCGCCCTGAGCACTGGTACTATGGCGGCGGTGGCGAGGTGGTGGTGGTAACCGACCTGGCCTCCGCGAAGCGGGCGCTGGAGGAGGTGAAGGAGCAGGGCGAGGGCATTGATCACACCATCTTCGATGACGACTCCCAGTTTGGCCAGGTGGACGAGCTGGCCCACTACTTCCGGTTCAACGAGATCCGCTGCGGCCGCCGGTATCGGGCCACCGACACCCCCTCCTCCGGCCCGACCGGCGACGAAATGGTGGTGGACTGGCAGGCGGTCTATCCGGTGACCCCCAATCCCAAGGCGGCGGATTTTGCCGGGCAGCCCGAGGTGCACAGCCTCCTGGTCGGGGCAAACCAGACCTACAACCGCCTCCTGAGGGTGCTGCACGCGGGCTTTACCGGGAAGCCAGAGCTGCTGCTCCAGGCGGTACCGGTGATGTATGAACTGAAGTACGCCGTCCAGGCCCTGATGAAGATCCCCTCAGGCCGGGGAGACGGCCGGACGGTGGGGTTCGGCTTCGAGTACTGGCGTTGACCCACGGTGAAGGTGATACTCCCTGCCTGACTGGTCCACCTGACCGACGCCGGGAGCCCGCACGGAGATGCCCCAGGAGCTGCTTAACAAGCTGACAGCCGCGCTCGGCGACACCTATCTGCTCCGGGGTGAAGTCGGTCGGGGGGGGATGAGTTTCGTCTTCGAGGCCGAGGAGCGCACCCTGGGCCGCCGGGTCGTGATCAAGGTGATGCGCCCGGAGATCTCCACCTCGGTCAATGCCGACCGCTTTCGCCGCGAAACCAAGATCGCCGCCCAGCTCCGCCATCCCAACATCGTTCCGCTCTACTCGGCGGGCGACGTGGACGGCATGCTCTACTACACCATGCCCTTTATCCAGGGCGAGTCCCTGCGGGAGCGACTGGAGCGGGTGGGCCGGCTGCCGATCCGCGAGGCGCTCCGCTTCATGGCCGAGGTGGCCGACGCCCTCGACCTGGCCCACCGCAATGGCGTGATCCACCGGGACATCAAGCCCGAAAACATCATGGTGGAGGCCGGGCACGCCGTGGTCATGGACTTCGGCATCGCCGTGGCGCTGCTGCAGGCCTCGGAGAGCCCCACCATCACCGCCACCGGCATGGTGGTGGGCACCCCCGCCTACATGAGTCCCGAACAGGCGTCGGGCGATCGCATTGATGCCCGCAGTGACCTCTTTGCACTCGGCTGTGTGGCCTACGAGGCCATTGCGGGCCAGCCGCCGTTTGCCGGCGCCACGGCGCAGGCGATCATCTCACAGCTCTTCATGTCGCAACCAAAGCCACTGCATGAGATCCGGGAGGACGTGCCGCAGGAAGCCGCGGTGGCGATTGCCCGGTCGCTGGTGAAGGATCCTGCGCACCGGCTGGGCACTGCCGCCGAGTTTCGTGACGCGATGACCGAGGCCCTGGAGAAGCCCACCGCCATGCTGCCGCGTTCCACCCTGACGCCGGTGACCCCGCACACCGGCGCCACCCCCCGTTCCTCCGGCGGCCGCACCACCCAGATCATCCAGTCGGTGGCGGTGCTGCCGTTCGAGAACACCAGCCGGGATCCTGACAACGACTATCTCAGCGAGGGGATCACCGAGAGCATCATCAACAAGATGGCCGTGCTTCCCGGCCTGCGGGTGGTGCCTCGGTCCACTGTGTTCCGCTACCGCGACCGGGTGGACGACCTCCAGGCCGTGGCCGCTGAGCTGCAGGTGCAGACGGTGGTGACGGGACGGGTGATGCAGCGGGGGACCACCCTGATCGTGAAATGCGAGCTGATTGACGTGGCGCAGGAGGCGCAGCTCTGGGGCCAGCAGTACGCCCGGCCGATGGCGGATGTCTTCGAGGTCCAGGAGGATATCTCTACCGAGATCACCAAGTCGCTGCGGGTGCGGGTGAGCGGCGAGGACCTCGAGCGGATGCGTGAGCGCTCCACCATGAACCCCGACGCCTATCACGCCTACCTCAAGGGGCGTCATCACTGGAACAAGCGCACCGCCGCCGGGGTGCGCAGTGCCACCGAGTTCTTCCAGCAGGCCATCGAAATCGACCCGGAATACGGCGCGGCCTACTCGGGCCTGGCGGACTGCTACAACGCCAGCGGGTACTACAACGTCCGTCCCCCGTGGGAGGCATTTCCCCGGGCCAAGGCCGCGGCGCAGCGGGCGCTGGAGCTCGGCGAGTCGGTCGCCGAGGCCCACGCATCGCTGGGCTTTGCCACGCTGTTTTACGACCGCGACTGGGCCCGTGCCCAGGCGGAGTTCAACCGCGCCATCGAACTGAACCCGGAGTACGCCACGGCGCATCAATGGCTGGCCTGGTACTACTTCGTCATGGAACAGTTTGACGACGCCCTGACGGCCATGCGCCGCGGCCACGACCTGGACCCACTGTCATTGATCATCAACGACCACCTGTCCTATGCCTTGATGCTGGCGGGGTTCCCGCAGGAAGCGGCTGAGCAGGCGCAGCGCACCGTGGAGCTGGATCCGACCTTTCCCGCCGCATACTGGCGGCTCGGCGGAGCCTGGCAGGCGCTGGGCAGAATGGACGAGGCGATCGCGGCATACCAGAAGGCCGTGGACCTGACCGGGGGCCGGCTCTGCAGTGGCTACCTCGGCCTCGCGCTGGCCATGGTCGGGCGGACCGACGACGCCGACAAGCTGCTCAAGGGACTCGAGGTGATGAGTGGAGACACCTACATCTCCCCCCTGGATCGGGCCCTCACCCTGGCCGGCCTGGGTCGCTGGGACGCCACCTTCGATGCCCTGGCGCTGGCCGCCGAGGAGCGGGTGAGCGACATGGCCCGCTTCCGGCTGCTTCCCTGGCCCGAGGCGATGCGGCAGGATCCGCGGTTCGCGGCCATGGAAATCCGCCTGGGCCTGCCCCGGATCAGGCGCTGAGCGTCAGGATCCCGTAGCCTGCGGGCGCACGAACCCCGCCACCCGCTGCACATCCTCGATCAGCATGAACGGACCGCCGGTGAAGGCCTGGACGAACAGGTCGCCATGGGCCTTCAGGAACGCGGTGTACGCTGGCCCCGTGATGTGTGCCTGAAGGGCCGCTTCATCGGCATACCCCTCCATAAAGGTCACCGTCCCGTCAGCGGCGGGTGGCAGGCTGCCCTCTGCCGGCACATGGATCAGGTACATCCACGTACCGGGCTCATTCGCCTTGACCGCCACTTCCAACGCCCCGAGCGCGGCCTCTGCCTCGGCCAGCTGGCCTGGCTTCACATACCAATGCACGACCATCGTCAACACGCCAACCTCCGGGGCTTGAATGCAGGGGGCTCCGCGCCGTGCCGGGCGAGAAGCGGAATGAGCCGAGTCGCCAGCGCCTCAAGGCTGGCGACGCTGCCGCAGGGCAGCAGGGCGTCCAGGTGCGGCAGTGCGGCCTGCAGCCCCGCGGTTGCCGGTTCGAACTCGGGGTGCTCAGCCAGCGGATTGAGCCAGATCAGGCGGTGGCACGCCCGCCGCAGCGCGCCGAGCTCGGCGCCAAGCCGCGCGGGGTCGCCCCGCTCCCAGCCGTCCGATGCCACCAGCACCACCGCCGAACTGCGGATCGTGCGCCGCACCCAGTGGCGGTTCAGGTCATGCAGGCTCGCGCCGATGCGAGTACCGCCATGCCAATCCGTCACCTTCCGGGCGGCGAGGCGGATCGCCTGGTCAGGATGCCGCTGCCGGAGTTCCCGTGTCACCCGAGTGAGGCGCGTGCCGAAGAGGAAGACCTCCACCGGCGCCCCGGTCCGTCGCAGCGCGTGGGCAAAGCGGAGCAGGAACCGGCTGTAGGTCTCCATCGAACCGCTGATGTCGCAGATCAACACCATCGGCCGGGGCCGTGCGGCCGTGCTCAGCCATCGCCACGCCACCGTTTCGCCTCCGGTGGCGAGTGAGCCACGCAGCATGGCCCGCAGCGCCAGTCGGTCGCCGCGGCGAGCGGGCTGGCGTCGGCGGGAGGGCCGGAGCGGCAGTCGGGGAGCCAGGTGGTCAATCATCACCAACGCATCCCGCGCCTCATCAGGGGTGAGCTCGGCGAAGTCCCGGCGCCGCAGCTGCTCGGTGCCGGATGCCGTGCGGCGAGGGATGCCTGGAAGCTCGAGGTTACGGTCTGCGCCGGGGAGGGAGGCCACGTCGGCCTCCGGGGCCGCTCCGCCAATCCGCTTGCCGCTGATCATCCGTGGCACGGCAACTTCGGCCGCCTCCCCGGCGATCCCACGTGTCCAGAAGCGATCAAATGCCTCGTCGAAGTGGCGGCCCTCATCACGGCTCCGGGCATAGACGACCCGTCCGGCCGCCTTGATGATGCCGCGGTCCGCCGGGCCGAGCCGCTCCAGCGCCGCCGCAAAGAGGCGGGTCTGTTCGGGAATCACCGCCAGCCCCACCCCGCGCAACACCCGCCCGAAGGCCACCAGGTTGGTGGGGAGCGCACCGGTCACTTGCCGAGCCCGGCCAGTGCCACCTGCAGCATGCGTTCGGCACCATCCCCGCGGATAGCCACCAGGTCCTCCTGGTACTTCAGCAGCGCGCCGAGGGTCCGTTTGATGTGCTCGCTGGTAAGAAACTTGGCGTCGAGGGCCACGAGGGCGGCCGCCCAGTCGAGTGTTTCCGCGATCCCCGGCAGCTTGGCCAGGTCAGCGCCGCGCAGCGCCTGGACGAACGCCACCACCTGGCTGGCGAGTCGCTTCGGCAGCTCCGGCATCCGGCGCAGCAGGATGGCCAGCTCGCGCTCCGGCGTCGGGTAGTCAATCCAGTGATAGAGGCACCGCCGCTTGAGCGCGTCGTGCACCTCACGGGTGCGGTTGCTGGTGACGATCACCCGGGGCGGAATCTTCGCCGTAATCGTCCCGATCTCCGGGATCGTAATGGCGAAGTCGGCCAGGATCTCCAGGAGGAACGCCTCGAACTCCTCGTCGGCGCGGTCAATCTCATCGATCAGCAGTACCGGGGGAACCGTGCCGGTGGCTTCGAGGGCCCGGAGCAACGGGCGGCGCACCAGGTATTCGCTGGTGAAGATCGATCCGGGGGTGGCGTCCTGGGCGCGCCCCTGGGCCTCGAGGAGGCGGATCGCCAGCATCTGGCGGGGATAATCCCACTCATACATTGCTGTGCTCACGTCCAGCCCCTCGTAGCACTGCAGCCGGATCAGTTCGGCGCCGGTGGCGGCGGCGAGGGTGCGGGCCACTTCGGTCTTGCCCACGCCGGGCTCGCCCTCGAGCAGCAGCGGCCGTTCGAGTGCCAGGGAAAGGTGGATGGCCGTCGCCAGGTCGCGGTCGGCGATGTAGCCGGCCGCGGCGAATGACTTCGTCAGGGCATCAATGGAGGGGGTGGACGGCACGGCTCAGCGGGTGGCTTTCTCGACGCGCTTGCCAAAGGTGGCCCAGAACTTCTCGATCAGCTTGCCGGCCGTTCCCTTGAGGAGCCGGGCGCCGGTGCCGGCAATCGAGCCGCGGGCATCGGCGCTGGCGGTCCAGGCCAGTTCGGTGGTCTTCGCACTGGTGGCGGAGAGGATCACTGTCGAAGTGGCATCAAGCACCGAACCGGGGGCCTTGCCCTGCACGCGCATCGCTGAGCGGGTTGGCGGATCAAGATCAGTGAGCTCCACGGTCATCGTGAACTTGAACGACAGGCTGCCCACGCCGACCTTCGCCACCGCGCGGTATTCGGTGTCACTCACCGTCTCCACCCCTGCCACGCCCGGCGCGCAGGTGGCCACGAACTCCGCGTCCATCAGGTGGTCCCACACCCGCTGCTGGGGCGCCGCCACGATTACCGTTCCGGCAAACTCCAGGCGCACGCGTGGCTACTTGGCGCGTTCGATCGCGCTGGCCAGGGCGCGGCGCGCCACCACCCGGGCGAGGTGGCTGCGGTACGTGGCGGAAGCGTGGATGTCCTCGTTCACGTCGTCGAGGCCGGGAAGTCCCTCGGTCACTTGTGCCAGCTTTTGTTTCGAGCCCGCAGTTCCGATCAGGCCGCCCACGTCAACCAGGTAGGCGTGGGGCCCCACGCCGGTCAGCGCCAGCGTGGCTTGGGAAATCCTGCCATCCTGCTTAATCACCACCGCCGCGGCACCTGCCAGGGCATAGCCGCTGGCCGGCTGCTCGATGTTGGCGTACGCACTCCCCGCGCCGCTCGGCAGTGTCGGGATGACGATGTCCACTAACAACTCGGTGGGCTTCACCACCGTGGTCATCATCCCGGTAAAGAACCCTGACGCCGACACGGTTCTACTCGCCCGCTTGGAACGCAGCGTGATACTGGCGCCAAGCGCCAGGAGAACCGCTGGCATGTCGGAGGCCGGGTCCGCGTGTGCGATGCCGCCACCGATGGTGCCGAGGTTGCGCACCTGCCGGTCGCCGATACCGCGGCATGCTTCGGCAATCAGGGGCACCCGCTTGTGGAGCAGGGGTGAGGCGAGCAGCTCCGCATAGGTGGTCGCCGAGCCGATGCGCAGCCCACGCGGGGTCTCGGTGATGCCGCGAAGCTGCGGGATCGCCGAGATGTCCACCAGGCGGGCAGGCTGGGCCATCCGGAACCGCAGCAGCGGGATCAGTGTCTGGCCGCCGGCCACCACCTTGGTGCCGCGGCGGCCCAGCGCGTCCAACGCCTGCGCCAGGTTCCGGGCGCGGCTGTACTCAAACGGGGCGGGGATCACTTGGCACCTCCCTTCGCCTGCTGGATCGCGTCCCAGACCTTGGCCGCCGTCAGTGGTTTGTCCAGATGCTTGATTCCAAGCGGCGCCAACGCGTCGAGCACGGCATTCACGACGGTCACCCCGGAGGCGATCGTGCCGGTCTCGCCCACCCCCTTGACGCCCAGCGGGTTCACCGGTGAGGGGGTCACGGTATGGTCGGTCTCGATGTGCGGCAGCTGCGACGCCCGGGGCAACGCGTAATCCATCATCGTGCCGGTGATCAACTGCCCGTCCTCGTCGTACACCGCCATCTCCTGCAGCGCCTCCCCGATGCCCTGCACCACGCCGCCGTGCACCTGGCCGCGCACGATGACCGGGTTGATCTGCGGGCCGCAGTCGTCCACCGCCAGGTAGCGGAGGATTGTCACCTGACCGGTCTCCGCGTCCACCTCTACTGTGGCGATGTGCGTGCCGAACGGATAGACGAAGTTGGACGGGTCGAAGAACGCCGCGGCTTCGAGGCCTGGCTCCATCCCCGCGGGCATGTTCCAGGCAACGTTCGCCATCAGCGCCACGTCGGCAAAACTCTTGGAGCGCGACGGCGCACCCTTGACCTGGAACTTGCCGTTCTTCCACTCCACGTCGTCCTCGCCGGCCTCGAGCAGGTGGGCCGCCAGGAGCCGCGCCTTTTCCCGCACCTTGCGCACCGCCAGCGTCATCGCCGAACCGCCCACCGCGGTGGTGCGGCTGCCGTAGGTGCCCCACCCCTGTGGGGTGGTCTCGGTGT
>JBHEPH010000030.1:0-32553 GCA_046260395.1 Gemmatimonadales bacterium | reverse complement strand
CGCTGGACGGCGCTGACTGCTGCGGGGGCGGAGGGGCCTGCGGGCGCGGCGGCGCCGCCGAGACCTGGATCTTGAGGAATCGCTCCGTGAAGCTCCCCTGGATATCGCGCATGAGGTCCTCGAACATCTCATAGGCCTCGCGCTTGTACTCCACCAGCGGGTCCTTCTGGCCGTAGGCGCGGTACTGGATCGCGTTGCGCAGCTGATCGAGGTCGTAGAGGTGGTCCTTCCATTTCTCGTCCAGCACGCTGAGCATGACCTGGGAGAGGACCTGCAGGTCCACGTCCGGCAGCCCGATGCCCGTCCCGAACTTCTGCAGGTACTCGATCTTGCGCGTGAACGACGCTTCGCCTTCCGCCTTGGCCGCCTCCAGCACGGCGTCCAGGTCGCGGGTGGCGGACTCGTTGGTGATCGCCTCCACGCTGATCAGGTACTGCAGCAACAGCTGGGCCTGCAGCCCGGTGCGGTCCCAGTCCGAGGAGTTCGGCACGGCGGCCAGGGTGCGGTTGACCATCCCCTCGACGGCCGCCTCGATCATCCGGCGCGCTTCGGCCTTGAGCTCCTCGCCCCGCTCCAGGGCAAAGAGCCGCAGCGAATACACGACCTCGCGCTGCTGGTTCATCACGTCATCGTATTCCAGCAGGCGTTTGCGCTGCTGGAAGTTCTGGAGCTCCACCCGCTTCTGGGCGGATTCAATCGCCCGGGTCACCAGCGCCCCGGTGATCACCTCGCCCTCCTCGGCGCCGCTCTTGTCCATGTACCGGGCAATGCGGTCGGTGCCGAAGAGGCGCATCAGGTCGTCTTCGAGGGACAGGAAGAACAGCGAAGCGCCCGGATCGCCCTGGCGGCCGGCCCGGCCGCGGAGCTGCCGGTCGATCCGTCGGGACTCGTGCCGCTCCGTCCCGATGATCTGGAGGCCGGCTTCCTCGGCGGTCAGGTCGAGCGTCTTGTCCAGCTTGATGTCCGTGCCGCGGCCCGCCATGTTCGTCGCGATCGTCACCGCGCCCCTCTGGCCGGCGCCCGCGACGATCTCGGCTTCCCGCTGGTGATACTTGGCGTTCAGCACCTCATGCCGGAGGCCCCGCCGCTTCATCATCTTGCTGAGGGTTTCGGAGACATCCACGCTGGTGGTGCCAATCAGGACCGGCAGGTCGAGACCGTGGAGCCGCTCCACTTCATCCACCACGGCGTTGTACTTCTCGCGACGGGTCTTGAAGATGAGGTCGGGCTTGTCCAGGCGCCGCACCGGCTTGTTGGTGGGCACCACGCCCACCTCGAGCCCGTAGATCGTGTAGAACTCGGTCTCCTCCGTCTCGGCGGTGCCGGTCATGCCCGAGAGCCGGTCGTACATCCGGAAATAATTCTGGATGGTGATGGTGGCCAGGGTCTGCGTCTCGCCCTTGACCTGCACCCCCTCCTTGGCCTCGACCGCCTGGTGCAGCCCGTCGGCCCAGCGCCGGCCCGGCATGGTGCGCCCGGTGAACTCATCGACGATGAGCACCTGGTTGTCCTGCAGGAGGTAGTCCACGTCCTTTTCGTACAGGGCGTGCGCCTGCAGGAGCTTGTGGATGATGTGCAGCTTCTCGCTCTTGGCGGCGTACTCCGCCTCCACCAGGCGACGGGCCTCGACCTTGCCAGCGGCGTCCAGCTCCGGGTCCCGTTCGATCGCGTGCACCGCCTCGGAGATGTCCGGGACCAGGAAGAGGGTCGGGTCGTCCGGCGAGAGCAACGTGGCACCCTTGTCGGTCAGGTGCACCGAGTGGCCCTTCTCGTCCAGGACGAAGAGCAGCGGCTCATCCACGCCCCGCATCCGCTGCTGCCGGGACGGGAGCTTGCGATCGGCCATGGCGTCGAGCTCCACCCGCTGGAGCAGCTGCTTGTTGCCGATCTCATTGAGGAGCTTCAGGAGTCGCTTGTTCTTGGGCATGCCCAGGTGCGCCTGGTAGAGACGGACGGCGCCCTCGTAGCGGGTCTTCTCGTCCTCCAGCATCGGCTCCGCCTCCGCCAGCAGCCCGTTCACGATGACCGTCTGCTGGCGGACCAGGTTGGAGACGGAGCCGTTGTTGCGGGCGTAGGCGTCGTCCCCCTCGTGGCCCACCGGGCCCGAAATGATCAGCGGGGTCCGTGCTTCATCGATCAGGATCGAGTCCACCTCGTCGATGATGGCAAACGCATGGTCCCGCTGGACCCGCTGGTCCAGCGCGAACACCATGTTGTCGCGGAGGTAGTCGAACCCGAACTCGTTGTTGGTGCCGTAGGTGATGTCCGCCAGGTAGGCGGCGCGACGCTCGGGGCTCGAGGGCTGGGTGTCGTCCAGGCAGGCCACCGACAGGCCGAGGTAGCCGAAGACGTGCCCCATCCACTGGGAGTCGCGACGGGCCAGGTAGTTGTTGACCGTGACCAGGTGCGCGCCGCGCCCGGTGAGGGCGTTGAGATAGAGGGGCAGCGTGGCCACCAGGGTCTTGCCCTCGCCGGTCGCCATTTCCGCGATCCGGCCCCGGTGCAACGTCCAGCCGCCGATCAGCTGGACATCGTAGGGGATCATGTCCCACGGCTGCTCGTGCCCGGTCACCACCGCCATGGTGCCCATCAGCCGGCGACAGGCTTCCCGCACCGTGGCGAACGCCTCCGGCAGCAGCGCGTCCAGGCCCGCCGCCAGGGCCGCCTTGTAGTCGCGCTCCACCTGATGGAACCGCTGTTCCAGCCCCTCCCGCTCCACCGGATCCGCGCAGGCATGTTTCGCGGCACGGACCTCCTCCAGCTCGGCCTTCAGGGCACCCGTCTGTTCCTCAAGGCGGGCCTTGAGCCGGGCCGTCTGGCCCTGCAGGTCCGCCTCGCCCAGCCCGGCCAGCCGCTCCTCGTGGGTGCGGATCTCGGCCAGGAGCGGCTGGAATTTCTTGACCTCGCGCGCATGGCGCGAGCCAATGATCATGCTCATCAGTTTCTTGATCATGCCGACACTTCCTGATACAGCCGGTGCGTGGCGATGTAGTCCGCCACCCGCTCCGGCACCCAGTAGCGAATGGACCGGCCCGCGCGCACCCGCGCGCGGACCTCGGTCGACGAAATGGCCACGGCAGGCACCGCCACCGCGCCAGGGGCGGGGGCAACCTCGCCGGGCCGCCGGAACGCCACCACCGTGGCCAGGGTGGGAATCTCCTCCGCCTCGTGCCAGGTCGGCAGCTCGGCGGCCGCATCGCTCCCCACCAGCAGCAGCAGCTCCGCCCCGGGCAGCCGGGCCCGGAGCTCGCGGAGCGTGACGACCGTGTAGGACGGACCGGGCCGCTCCAGCTCGGAGCGATCGGTGATCAGGCCGGGCTCACCTTCGGTGGCCAATGCCACCATGTTGGCACGGTGCCCGGCCGAGGCGGCATGCCGCCCACCCTTGAACGGCTGGGCGCCGGCCGGCACCAGCCGGACCTCATCGAGCGCGAGCTGTTCGCGCAATGCCTGCGCCACGATCAGGTGGCCGTGGTGGATCGGGTCAAATGAACCGCCCAGGATGCCCACGCGCACGTCACGCGCCCCCCGGCGCGGGGGGGGCGGGACACTGGCGGTCGAGGTCCTCGGTGGCGGGATAGTACTGGCGGATGTAGTCGCAGGTCTCCTGGCGGTCCTCTTCGTAGTTCAGCAGGCGGTAGCTCTCCACCATCAGCAGCAACGCCTCCGGCACGACACTCGCCCGCGGGTAATTGGCCACCAGGTCGCGCAGGACCATGACCGCCGAGTTCCACGCTTTCCACCGGAAGTAGTAGCGCGCGGTGTGGAGTTCCTTCTGGGCCGTCCAGTCCTGCAGCTCGAGGAACTCCGCCTGCGCGCGCCGGGCGGCATCGGTATTGGGAAAACGCCCGGCCACCTCGGCGAAGATCTGCATGGCGGATTGCCCGTAGCTCGGGTCAAGCTGGGGCTTGCGCCACAGTTCACGGTAGGCCATGCCGGCCCGGTACAGGGCATTGGGCGCCAGCGGGTGCTCGGGATGCTCATCCGCGATCCGGCGGAACTCACGCGTGGCCTGCAGATAATCCCGCATCGCGTAGTGAATTTCGCCGACGTAGAACCGGGCCCGGAGGAACCGGGGATCCTCCGTCACCAGCAAGGGCGTGACCCGATTGAACTGATCGAGCGCCCGCCGCCAGCGGCCGCTGCGAAAGTCGCTTTCCGCGGCGAGGTAGACCGAGTCGACCACGTCCGGCGCCGTGCCCATCCCCAGCGGGGCACGAGGGTCGGGGCGTGGCATTTCGCCAGCCGATTGCCGACCGCACGCGGCCAGGAGGAGGATCAGGACTACGGCGCAGTAGCGCATCAGGTTCCCATCGGAGGGATCGTGTCGGTCGCAGGATCGGATCCCGCGATCGCGTTCAGGCGCTCCCGGGCCAGCCCCAGGAGCGAGTCGGGGACCGCCGGGCCCGAGAGCACGGACTGATAGGCGGTCGCCGCGCCAAGATAATCACCCTGGCGAGCCCGGGCATCGCCATAGCCGATTCGGGCGCGCCAGCCCACCGGACCCGCGAAATCGGTCGAGGCCGCCTCATCGAACCAGCCCTCGGCTTCATCGAGGCGCTCGGAGAGCATGGCATCGAGCCCGAGCAGCAGGGCGCATTCGGCCAGCCCGGTGCGGGCCTGGCTGGTCAGGCTGGCGAGCCGGGAACGCCGCAGGACCGTCCGGTACGCCTCCGCAGCCGCGTCACACGCCAGCGTCTCCCGCAGCGCCATCCCGTACCGCACCAGCAAGCTGTCCACCGTCCGACCCGCATCCGCGGCGGCCAGCGCCACCGGCAGCACCGCGAGAGCCTCCTGGCGGTCCAGTCCCCCGGCGCGGGCCGGGGCCAGCGCCAGCCGGCCCAGGGGCCGCGAGGGGGCCACCGTCCGCAGGGCGGTGATGGCGCGGGTGACCGCCGGTCCCTCGGCAGCCCCCTCCCGGGCCGCCGCGCGCGCCACGCGCGCCAAGCCGATCGCGGCTTCGTCCACCCGTGCGGCGTCTTGCTGGGCCAGTCGGAGATACGCGTCGGTGGCCGCGGCGTGCTCCCGCAGCTGCAGCGCAGCGGCGCCCAACTTGGCCCAGACCCTGGCGCGACCCTGCGCCGACGCCGCCTGGTATTCCGCGAGGGCGCGCTGGTAGTCCCCCTCGCGATAGGCCTGGTCTCCGAGGCGCTCATGGTCCACCGAGGGAGTGCCGCAGGCCATCAGGAGGGGGACGAGACACCCGCACCAGGAGACACGCCTCATCGGTCGCCCCGGCTGACCATGGCGAGGTAGGCGACCAATCGGGCATCCTCGGGGACACGCTCAAGGCAGGCGGTCCAGGTGGCCCGGGCGGCGTGGGCGTCCCCGGCCAGATACTGTGCCAGCCCCAGGGTGGCCTGGGCATCATGCTGGCTGGGCGCCTCGGCCAGGATCCGTTCCAGCTCCTCCCTGGCCTCCAGCACCCGGCCGGTTTCCAGGAGCAGGCGGGCCAGCCGATGGCGCAGGTCGTGATACGCCGGGCCAAGCTCCACGGCCCGCTGCATCTGCTGCACTGCATCCTCCAGCGCCCCGGCTTCCGCGTAGGCCTCGCCCAGTTCGGCATGCCGGTTCGCCAGGCTGCCGGCCACCGAGGCCGGGAGTCCGCCCGCACCCGTGCGGCCCCCCGAAGAGGCCCGGGCAAACGCCGCATCAGCCTCGACCACGCGACCCAGCTCGTTCAGGACCAGCCCGCGATGGATGTGCGCCTCGATGTAGCGCGAGTTGAGTTCCAGCGCCCGGTCAAACGCCTCGAGCGCCCGTCCCGCCTGCCCCAGCATCGACCAGCAGAGGCCCAGCAGGTGGTGCACATCCGCAAACGGCCGCCCCGTGGCAATGACCTCGTCGAGCAGGTGCACCGCCCCGCGATAATCCTGCATCGCAAACCGCTCGCGGGCCTGGGCCAGGAGATGGTCGGGGCGGGTCTGCATCAGGCGCCGTCGCCCAGGCGAGTCCGGAAGTAGGCGATGGTGTCCTGCAGCCCCTCGCGCAGCGCCACCTTTGGCTCCCAGCCGAGCACCGCGCGGGCGATCGTGATGTCCGGCTGGCGCACCTTCGGATCATCCTCCGGCAGGGGCAGCGTGCGGAGGGGGGAGGTCGAGCCGGTCAGCGCCAGGACCTGCTCGGCCAACTGGCGCACCGTAAACTCCGTGGGGTTGCCGACGTTCGTGGGGTCCACCCGGTCACTCATGAACAGCCGGTAGATCCCCTCCACCAGGTCCGAGACGTAGCAGAACGAACGCGTCTGGTTGCCCTCACCGTAGATGGTCAGGGCCTCACCGCGCAGCGCCTGGACAATGAAGTTCGAGACCACGCGCCCGTCGTGTGGACGCATCCGGGGGCCGTAGGTGTTGAAGATCCGCACGATGCGGGTGTCCACGCCGTGGTGGCGATGGTAGGCCATGGTCATCGCTTCGGCGAATCGCTTGGCCTCGTCGTACACCCCGCGCGGGCCGACCGGGTTCACATGTCCCCAGTAGGTCTCCGGCTGCGGATGCACCTGGGGGTCGCCATACACTTCCGAGGTGGACGCGAGGAAGAACCGCGCACCCTTGGCCTTGGCCAGCCCCAGCGAGTTGTGGGTGCCGAGGGAGCCGACCTTCAGGGTCTGGATCGGAAACTCGAGGTAGTCCACCGGGCTGGCGGGGGAGGCGAAGTGGAGGATGCCATCGAGCGCCCCCGAGACCTCGATATAGCGTGTCACGTCGTGCTGCACGAACGTGAACGCATCGTTGCCCACCAGGTGGGCGATGTTGTCGGGCGACCCGGTGATGAAATTGTCCATCCCGATCACCTCGTGGCCTTCGGCCACGAACCGGTCCGCCAGGTGCGAGCCGAGAAACCCGGCCACCCCGGTGATGAGGACCCTCATGCGACCTCCGGGCGGGCGTCAGCCCGTCCAATCGAGCGGTAGGTAAAGCCGAGCCGGGCCATCCGCAACGGGTCGTAGAGATTGCGGCCGTCCACCACCAGCGCCTGCCGCATCAGGGTACCCATCCGCTCGAAGTCCGGGTTGCGATACACCAGCCATTCGGTGACGATGGCCAGCGCATCCGCGCCCGTGAGTGCATCGTAGGGATCGCTGGCGTAGCGCACGCGATCACCGAAGAGGCCCTCCGCCACCGCCATGGCCTTGGGGTCGTGTACCCGCACGACAGCCCCGTCCGCCAGGAGACCCTCCACCAGGGGAATCGCCGGGCTCTCGCGCATATCGTCGGTCTCGGCCTTGAACGCCAGCCCCCAGACCGCCACCTCGCGGCCGGCCGTGCTGCCACCGAAGGCACCGCGAAGCTTCTCGAGGAGCACGAGCTTCTGCCGGGCGTTGACCAGCTCCACGGCCTCGAGGATCTCGGGCGAGGCACCGACACTCCGGGCGGTGTGTACCAGCGCCTTGACGTCCTTCGGGAAGCAGCTGCCGCCATACCCCGGCCCGGGAAAGAGGAACGCCTGGCCGATGCGCCGATCCGAGCCGATCCCGCGCCGCACGTTGGTCACGTCGGCGCCGACGCGCTCGCAGAGGTCCGCCACCTGGTTCATGAAGGAGATCCGCGTGGCCAGCATCGCGTTGGCGGCGTACTTGGTGACCTCGGCGGAGGGGATGTCCATGAACAGGATCGGATTGCCGGTGCGGACGAACGGGGCGTAGAGTTCCCCGAGCCGTTCCCGCGCCTCCTCGGAATCCACGCCGAGGACCACCCGGTCGGGTTTCATGAAGTCATCGATCGCGGCGCCTTCCTTGAGGAATTCCGGATTGGAGGCGACGAAAAACGGCTGGTCCGTGCGGGCCCGCACGGCGGTGCGCACCTGTTCCGCCGTGCCGACCGGCACGGTGGACTTGGTCACGATCACCTTCGGCTCGTTCATGTGGCGGCCGATGGTGTCGGCCACGGCCAGGACGTGCTGCAGGTCGGCCGACCCGTCCTCTCCCGGGGGCGTCCCCACCGCAATGAACACCACCGCGCCATGCTCCACCGCGGCGCCGACATCGGTGGTGAACCGCAGCCGCCCCTCCGCCTGGTTCCGCGCCAGGAGGTCATCGAGCCCGGGTTCGTAGATCGGCACCTCGTTGCGGCGCAGGCGCTCCACCTTGGCCTCGTCCACGTCGGCGCAGATCACGTCATTGCCGGTTTCCGCGAAGCACGCGCCCGCCACCAGGCCGACGTAGCCGCTGCCAATCACCGTCACGCGCATCGGGTCAGGTCACCCGCGCCAGGGCGTTGCGGGTGTCCACGACCGCCTTGGCGTGACGCTTCACCGCGGCAAAATCCAGCTCGCTGTGGTCGGTGACGATCATGACGCAATCCGCCGCCGTGATGGTCTCCTGCGTCAGCGGCACCGAGGCGTAGCTGTGCCCATCCTCACGGAAGCCCGCCACGAACGGGTCGTGGTAGGTAACGGTGGCCCCCTGCCCTTCCAGCAACTTGATGATGTCCAGCGCCGGGCTCTCGCGGAGGTCGTCGATGTCCCGCTTGTAGGCCACCCCGACCACCAGCACGGTCGAGCCGCGGACCGAACGCCCGTGGGCGTTCAGCTGCTCGGCCACCTTGCGCACCCAGAACAGCGGCATCTCGGTGTTCACTTCGCCGGCCAGGTCAATGAAGCGGGTCTTGTAGTTCAGGCCGCGCATCTTCCAGGCAAGGTAGTGCGGGTCAATGGGGATGCAGTGCCCCCCCAGGCCGGGGCCTGGCAGAAACTTCATGAACCCGAACGGCTTGGTGGCGGCCGCCTCGATGACCTCCCAGACGTCCACCCCCAGCTTGTCGCAGACGATGGCCATCTCGTTGACCAGCCCGATGTTCACGCTGCGGAAGGTGTTCTCGAGGAGCTTCACCAGCTCCGCCGCCTCGGTGCTCGAAACCGGCACGAGGGTCTCGATGGCGGGCTGGTACAGCGCCGACACCACCCGGATGCAGGCCGGAGTGATGCCCCCGATCACCTTCGGGGTGTTGTGCGTCTGGTAGACCGGGTTGCCCGGGTCCACTCGCTCGGGGCTGAACGCCAGGAAGAAGTCCTCGCCCACCTTGAGCCCGGTGCTCTCCAGGGCGGGGAGCATGATCTCCCGGGTGGTGCCCGGATAGGTCGTGCTCTCCAGGATGACCGCCTGTCCGGGACGGAGGGTCCGCTTCACGGCCTCGGTGGCCGCCTGGATGTAGCTGACGTCCGGGTCCTTGAACTTCGACAGTGGCGTCGGCACGCAGATGGAAATGGCATCCGGTTCCGCGAGCCGAAGGGGGTCCGTCGTGGCACTCAGGTGCCCGGACGCCACCGCCGCCGCGAGCTCGGCGTCCACCACGTCCTTGATGTGGGAGCGGCCGGCATTGATGCCGTCCACCACCGACGTGTTGATGTCATATCCCAGCACCCGGTAGCCGGCCTTGGCCAGTTCCACGGCCAGGGGCAGCCCCACGTACCCCAGCCCAATGATCCCGAACAGCGCCTCGCGCCGCTCGATCTTGCCAAGTAGTTCGTCCGCCTTGTTCATTGCCATTGCTCCGCGCTCAGCGCGAGTGTGAGTAAAAGTCCCGGATCGCCGCGACGACCTCGTCCTGCTGGGCCGGCACCAGCTCCGGATAGATTGGCAGCGACACCACCGACCCGGTGGCCGCCTCGGTGACCGGCAGGCTGCCCGGACGGTACCCCAGGTGCGCAAAGCACGGCTGCAAGTGCAGGGCCAGCGGGTAATAGACCTTGTGCCCGATCCCGCGCGCCGAAAGATGGGCCAGGAGATCGTCCCGCCGCTCCGCCCGGATGGTGTACTGGTGCCAGATGTGCTCATTGGCGGGGTCAGTCGCCGGAAGGGTCACGTCCGGGACGCCGGCCAGCAGCTCCCCGTAGCGCGCGGCCCGATCCCGCCGCGCGGCGGACCATGCCGTCAGGAACGGGAGCTTGGCCAGGAGCACCGCCGCCTGGATCGTGTCGAGCCGGCTGTTGAGACCGACCTCGTCGTGGTAGTACTCCCGGGACCCGCCGTGCAGGCGCTGCGAGCGCAGGCGGGCGGCCAGCGACGCGTCGCTGGTGACCATCAGGCCACCGTCGCCCCAGCCGCCGAGGTTCTTGGTGGGGAAGAACGACAGGGTGCCAACCGTGGCGAGCTCCCCGGCCATCCGCCAGCGGCCGCCAACCTGACGCCGGGCCCCGACCGACTGGGCGCCATCCTCGATGACCCAGAGACCATGGCGCTCGGCGAGGGCCATGATCGGCTCCATGTCCACCATCTGGCCGAACAGGTGCACGACGACGATCGCCCGGGTCCGGGGCGTGATGGCGGCCTCGACCGCCGCCGGATCCACGTTGAAGGTGCCGGGCTCGATGTCCACGAACACCGGGGTGCCCCCCGCGTTGTGGACCGCACCAGCCGTCGCGAAGAAGGTGAACGCCGGGGTGATGACCTCATCCCCCGGCGCCAGCCCGAGGACGCGCAGCGGAATGAGGAGGGCATCCGTCCCGCTGGCGCAGGCCACCCCGAACCGGGCACCGGAGAGCGTCGCCAGTGACTCCTCCAGCGCGCCCACTTCCGGCCCCATGATGAACTGCTGCCGCTCCACGACATCCAGGAGGGCCGGGAGGACGGCATCTCGGATTGCGTGGAACTGGGCTTTCAGGTCGAGCAGCGGAACGCTCACAGACACCCCGACAAAGGGAAGCGCCCCATGCTGCGCCCGCCGGGGGGCCTCAGGACGGGGCTCTGGCCTCGCAAATCCATAGAACCATTAAACTTACCCGCCCCGCGGTGGTGGGTCAATCAGCCGAGAGGGCCCCGGCCGCCAGTTGGTAGGCCACGCCGCAGCTCGCGCAGGTCACCGGGCCGTCGGTGGTGGCATCCAACCGCACCCCGCACTGGCACATCCAGCCGGTCTGGCGCGCCGGGACCCCCTGTACCAGGGCGAAAGCCGGCACGTCCCGGGTGACCACCGCACCCGCCGCCACAAAGCAGTACTCCCCCAGCGTCACCCCACAGACAACGGTGGCATTGGCCCCGATGCTCGCCCCGCGCCCGACCCGCGTGGGCAGGTACTCGTCCTTGCGGGACACCTGGCTCCGCGGATTGATGACATTGGTAAAGACGCAGCTCGGCCCGCAGAAGACGTCGTCCTCCAAGGTCACCCCTTCGTACAGGGAGACATTGTTCTGAATCTTGACATTGTTCCCGACCCGCACCCCGGACATCACCACGACGTTCTGGCCGAGGTTGCAGCCCTCCCCGATCACGGCACCGGGCATGACGTGGCAGAAATGCCAGATCTTCGTCCCGCGGCCGATCTCGGCGCCGGGGTCGATGAACGAACTCTCGTGCACGAAGTAGTCAGGCATCGGCGTCGGAAGTGAGAAGTGAGAAGGGAGAAGGGAGCCTGTCCGCCTGTCCGCCTAAAGATACCGCCCGTCTGTCCCGATGAGTTTTACCTCGGTCTCCAGCGTCACCCCGAACCTGGCGCTGACCGCCGCCTGCGCCTCCGAGATGAGGGCGCGGATATCCGCCGCGCTGGCCGTCCCCGTATTCACGAAATAGTTGGCGTGCATGGGGCTCACCTCCGCCCCACCGATCCGTCGCCCCTTGAGCCCAGCCGCCTCCAGCAACTGGCCGGCGGTCCGGGGACCCTCGGCTGGCGTACCGGCGGGCCACGCCGGATTGGTGAACACACTGCCGCAGCAGGGCTGATTGAACGGCGTGCCCTGTTGGCGCCACTCGAACAGTCGGTTCATCTCCGCCTGGAGCTCCCCTGGCTCGGCCGCCGAGAGTTGCACCGTAGCTTCGAGGACGAGCACCCCGCGCAGGCCGCTGCGCCGGTAGCTGAAGGGAATCTGGTGGCCGGGGATCGTCCGGAACTCCCCGCCAGCGTCCACCACCAGCACCTCGCGCACCACGTCCGACCACTGGCCGCCGTGGCAGCCGGCGTTCATGAACACGCCGCCCCCAACCGTGCCCGGGACCCCGACCATGACCTGCAGTCCAGACCATCCCGCTGCGGCCGTGCGCCGCGCCGCGAGCGGGGCCGGCAACCCTGCCCCGAGCGACCACCAGTCGTCGCGCTGCTCCAGGCGGTCGAGCCCCTTCCCCAGGCGGATGACCAGCGCGTCCATCCCCTCGTCGGGCAGGAGCACATTCGAGCCGAGGCCGAGGGCGAACCACGGCACCCCGTGACGCCCGGCCAGCCGGATCGCGGTCGCCACGTCCTCCGAGGATCGCGGCTGGAGGACGGTCGCCGGCCCGCCGATCCGGTAGGTCGAGTAGCGGGCCAGCGAGGCATCCGCCAGGACCTCGCCCTGGACTTCCGCCGACAAGGCGGTGAGGAATCCCGGGTCGCGAGCGCTCACCCGGCGGCCGCTCCCTCGTTCGCTTCGCGTGCCAGCTCGTGCCATTCCTGCAGGGAGCGGACCTCGCCCGCGCGGCTCTTCAGCGCAGTGATGGCGTCACAGGCGGCCGAGGCGGCGGACATCGTGGTGGTGTAGGGCACCCGGCGCTGGAGTGCGGCGCGGCGCAGGAGGTAGTCGTCCTGCAGGGTGAGCTTGCCGAGGGGGGTGTTGATCAGCAGGTGAATCTCGCCGGACAGCATCAGGTCAATCGCATTGGGCCGGCCTTCATGCACCTTCAGCACGGGCGTGGCCGGGATGCCCCGGGCCCGGAGGTACTTCGACGTGCCGGCGGTCGCCGAAATTTTGAAGCCCAGCTCATGCAGCCGCCGGACAATCGGCACCGCGGTCGGCTTGTCGTGGTCGTTGACCGTCACGAACACCGTGCCCTCCAGCGGCAGCGCCCCATCCACGCTGGCCTGGGCCTTGGCGAAGGCCATCCCGAAGGAATCCGCGATCCCCATCACCTCGCCGGTGGAGCGCATCTCGGGGCCCAGCAGCAGGTCCACGCCCTGCAGCTTGGTGAACGGGAAGACGGCTTCCTTCACCGCCACGTAGGGCAGCAGGACGTTGTCCTGGATCCCCAGCGATGCCAGCGACTGCCCCGCCATGATCTGGGCGGCCACCGACGCCAGCGGCACGCCGGTCGTCTTGGACACGAACGGCACCGTCCGCGAGGCGCGCGGGTTGACCTCGAGCACGTACACCGTGCCATGCTTCACCGCATACTGCACATTGAGCAGCCCGACCACCCCGAGCGCCTTGGCAAAGGCGCGGGTGTACTGGCGCATCTGCTCGACCTGCGGCTCCGTGATCAGGTAGGGCGGCAGCACGCAGGCCGAATCGCCGGAGTGGATGCCGGCGTCCTCGATGTGCTGCATCACGCCGCCAATGATGCAGTCGGTACCATCACTCAGCGCGTCCACGTCCGCCTCGAAGGCATCCTCGAGGAAGTGGTCGATGAGCACCGGGTGCCCGGGCGCCACCCGCGCGGCCACGGTGAAGAACTCGCGCAGCGAGTCATCATCATACACGATCATCATGGCGCGGCCACCAAGCACGTAGCTGGGGCGGAGCAGCACCGGATACCCGATCCGTTTCGCCACCGCCTGCGCCTCCTCCACGGAATCGGCGGTGCCGCTTGGCGGCTGCGCGATGCCCAGCTTCCTGGTGATGGCCTCGAAACGACCCCGATCCTCGGCCAGGTCAATCGCCTCGGGGCTGGTGCCCAGGATCGGCACGCCCGCGGCCTCAAGCCCGCGGGCCAGCCGCAGCGGTGTCTGCCCGCCGAACTGGACCACCACGCCCATCGGCTTCTCGACCGCCACGATCTCGAGCACATCCTCGAGCGTCAGGGGTTCGAAGTAGAGGGCATCCGAAATGTCAAAGTCGGTGGAGACCGTCTCGGGGTTGGAATTGACCATCACGGTCCGAAAACCCATCTCCCGGAACGCCAGTGCGGCCCGCACGCAGCAGTAGTCGAACTCGACCCCCTGCCCGATCCGGTTCGGTCCGGAGCCCAGGATCATCACCGTCCGGTCGCCCACGGCGGCGCTCTCGGATTCCGCGTCGTAGCAAGAGTAGAGGTACGGTGTCGCCGACGGAAACTCGCCGGCACAAGTGTCGACCATCTTGTAGACCGGCCGCAACCCCAGCCGATGACGCTCGGCGCGCAGGTCAGGTTCTGGCTGCTGCCAGAGGTCGGCGAGCTGCCGATCCGAAAATCCCAGGCGCTTCATTCGGCGCATGGCGGACAGGCGCTCGTCATCTGGGGCGCCCCGCAGGGCGTCCCGGCTGGCCACCCAGTCCTGCTCGGCTTCCACCAGTTCCAGCAACTGGTCCACGAACCAGGGATCGATCCCGGAAGCGGCGGAGACCTCCTCCACCCTCGCCCCGGCCAGCAGCGCTCGCTTCACCTGGAAGAGTCGCTCGGGGGTCGGGGTCCGGATCGCGGCCAGGAGTCCGTCCCGGCTGGTGTCCGTCAGGCGATCGTCGGACGGGGTGGCGCCGATGGTCCAGCCCGGCCGGTCGATCTCGAGCCCGCGGAACCCCTTCTGCAGTGCCTCCTTGAAGGTCCGCCCGATGGCCATGACCTCACCGACCGACTTCATCTGGGTGGTCAGCGTCGGGTCGGCGGTCGGGAACTTCTCGAACGCAAAGCGCGGGATCTTGACCACCACGTAGTCCAGCACCGGCTCGAACGAGGCCGGCGTGGTCCGGGTGATGTCGTTCGGCAGCTCGTCGAGCCGGTAGCCCACCGCCACCTTGGTCCCGATCCGTGCGATGGGAAACCCGGTGGCCTTGGACGCGAGCGCCGAGGACCGCGAAACCCGGGGGTTCATCTCGATCACGAGCTGCTCGCCGGTGGCCGGGTCCACGGCGAACTGGATGTTGCACCCGCCCGCCTCCACCCCGACCTCGCGGATGATCCGGCAGGAGGCATCCCGCATCTGCTGGTACTCGCGATCCGAGAGCGTCATGGCCGGCGCCACGGTGATCGAGTCTCCGGTGTGGACCCCCATCGCGTCAATGTTCTCGATCGAGCAGACGATGACCACATTGTCGGCGCCGTCGCGCATCACCTCGAGCTCGTACTCCTTCCAACCGATGATGCTGCGCTCCACCAGCACCGAACCCACCGGCGAGAGCTCCAGCCCGCGGCGCAGCAGGTTCTCGAACTCCTCGCGATTGTAGGCGATGCCGCCGCCGCTGCCACCCAGCGTAAAGCTCGGCCGGAGGATCGCCGGGTAGCCCGTGTCCGCCACCGCCGCGAGCCCCTCCTCCACGGTGTGCACCGTCCGCCCCCGGGGCGTCGCCAGCCCGATGCGCGCCAGGGCCTGCGCAAACTCCTCACGGTCCTCGGCCACCCGGATCGCCCGCTCGTTGGCGCCGATCAGCTCCACCCCATATTTCTCCAGGACCCCGTTCTTCACCAGCGCCATCGCGACATTCAGGGCGGTTTGGCCGCCCATGGTGGGAAGGAGGGCATCCGGACGCTCCCGGGCAATCACCTTCTCGACCCACTCCGGCGTGACCGGTTCGATGTAGGTCCGGTCGGCGATCTCCGGGTCGGTCATGATCGTGGCAGGGTTCGAGTTGACCAGGATGACCCGGTACCCCTCCTCCTTGAGCGCCCGCGCGGCCTGGGTGCCCGAATAGTCGAACTCGGCTCCCTGGCCGATGATGATGGGGCCGGAACCGATCAGGAGGATGGACTTCAGGTCAGTGCGCTTGGGCATCGAGAAGATCCTGGAGTGTCTGTTCAAAGTCTATCGTCGGCTGCCATCCTGTGGCGGCCTTGAGCTTGGCGGGGTCGCCGATCAACACCGGAATATCGGCAGGACGGACCAGCGATGCATCCTCCACCGGCATGGCGTCCATCTTGAGCAGGCGGGCGAGCCGCACGAAGCAGTCACGGAGATGCTGCCCCGCCCCGGTGGCCACGTTGTAGCATTCACCCGCCCGGCCCTGCTCGAGCAGGAGCAGGTAGGCGCGGACCACGTCCCGCACATCGAGAAAATCACGGATCACGTCGAGGTTGCCGACGGGGATCTCGCGTTGCCCCAGTCGCTTCGCCTCGCGCAGCCGAGCGGCGAAGGCAGGCAGCACGAACGCGGTGGACTGGCCCGGGCCGGAATGCGGGAAGGCGCGGGCCACGATGGCGTCCATGCCAGCGGCCGATGCCATGTCGAGAACGGCCGGTTCCGCGGCAAACTTGCTCGCGGCGTACGGCGACACCGGGTGGAGCGGGGCGGCCTCCGGAATCGGGCCCGCGTGCCCCGCCCCGTACACCTCTCCGGTGGACACGAAGAGGAACCTTGGTCGGTGCCCGGCCTCGGCGAGCGCCTCAAGCAGTCGCACGGTGGCGATGCCGTTGACCTCCATCGCCGCCTGGGGATCCTTCCGCGCCGCCGCTCCCGAGGAAACGGCGGCCAGGTGCACCACCGCCCCGGCGTCCACGGCAGCCAGCCGGGTCAGGTCGGCGGGCACGGTGACGTCCGCCGTGAAGGTGCCCACCCCCGCCGCCGCGGCCGGGGAGAGCCATGCGGCAGGGGACTCCCCGCCTGGCCCGATGGCAGCCGTCACCGTCCACCCCTGGGCCAGGGCCTCGCGAACCAGCCAGCGGCCCGCAAACCCGTCGGCCCCGGTGACCAGGAGGTGCGTCACCGAGCGGCGAGCCGCTGGAGATCGGCGTCCACCATCATCCGCACCAGGCCGTCGAACGTGACCGTCGGGGTCCAGCCGAGTTCCTCGCGCGCCCGTCGCGGGTCGGCCTGGAGCAGGTCCACCTCGGCGGGGCGCATGAAGGCCGGGTCCTGGACCACGTGCTTGCGCCAGTCGAGCCCGGCGTGGCTGAAGGCCACCTCCACGAGTTCGCCCACGCTATGCGTCTCGCCGGTGCCGATGACGTAGTCCTTCGGTTCTTCCTGCTGCAGCATCCGCCACATGGCGTCCACGTAGTCGCCGGCATAGCCCCAGTCGCGACGGGCGTCGAGATTGCCGAGCCGCAGCTCGGTGGCCAGGCCGTACTTGATGCGTGCCACGGCGTCGCTGACCTTGCGGGTGACAAATTCGATGCCCCGGCGGGGGGACTCGTGATTGAAGAGGATCCCGCTGACAGCGAACAGCCCGTACGATTCGCGATAATTGACCGTGATCCAGTGGCCGTACACCTTGGCCACCCCGTAGGGCGACCGCGGATGGAAGGCGGTCCCCTCGTGCTGGGGGGTCTCGGCGACCTTGCCGAACATCTCACTGGAACTGGCCTGGTAGAACCGGGCCGTTGGGCACGCCAGGCGCACCGCTTCGAGAATCCGGGTGACCCCGAGGGCGGTGAACTCCCCCGTCAGGACAGGCTGGGTGAACGAGGTCGGGACGTACGACTGGGCCGCCAGGTTGTACACCTCGTCCGGCTGGGCGGCCTGGATGACCTGGGTCAGGGAGTGCTGGTCGAGCAGGTCCGCCGCCACCACCTGGATGCGGTCCAGGAGGTGGTCGATCCGCTCGTAGCTGTGGTGGCTGGTGCGGCGCACCATGCCCACCACCTCGTAGCCTCGCCCCAGGAGGTACTCGGCCAGGTACGATCCGTCCTGGCCGGTAATCCCGGTGATCAGTGCCTTAGGCATGCGCGTCTCCATGTCCCAGTTGTGTCGGGGGTAGTGGCATGGTATATTTCCGGGCTTCACAGGGTCGGTTTGAAACAGGTCTTTTCGGGAGATGCGGCGTATGGCGCGGGTCTGCACGGTGTGTGGCAAGGGACCGGTTACCGGGAACCACGTCAGTCACGCCAACAATCGTCGGAAGCGGCGCTGGTTCCCCAACCTGCAGACGGTGCGGGTGCTGGTGGCCGGTGCACCCAAGCGGGTGCGGGTCTGCACCCAGTGCATCAAGAGCGACAAGATCGCCAAGGCGAGCTGAGTCGCGGCGGCGCCTGGGCGCCGGGGAACGGGCAGGTTGAAAAAAAGGGGACCCTCGGGTCCCCTTTGTCGTACCGGTCAGCGCCACGGGCCGAGTCACTCAGCCAGGAGCTCGATGCGGGCCTGGTCGGCGCCGTCACCAGGGCGATGCCCCAGCTTGAGGATCCGGATGTAGCCCCCCGGACGGCCGGCGAAACGCGGCCCGATCTCGCTGAACAGCCGAGCCAGCACCTCGCGGTCCTTGATCTTGCGCTCGGCCAGGCGGCGGGCGTGCAGGTCACCGCGGCGGGCCAGGGTGATGAGCTTCTCGGCGAACGGCCGGAGCTCCTTGGCCTTGGCCTCGGTGGTGACGATCCGCTCATGCTGGAACAGGCTGGTGACCATGTTGTTCAGCAGGGCGCGGCGATGGCTCGCGGTGCGGGAGAGCTGGCGTCCCTTGGCACGATGGCGCATCAGTCAGCCTCCTCCTCGAGGGCGATCGGCTGCATCATCGGGGGCACGCCGGCCTTCACGACCCGAAGATCTTCCTCGGTCTGCTCGAACTCCATCTCGAAGTTGAGGCCCTCGCGCTGGAGGAGCTCGGCGATCTCCTGCACCGCCTTCTCCCCGACGTTCTTGACCTTGAGCAACTCTTCCTGCGGCAGCTCGACCAGGTCCTTGAGGGTCCGGATGTTCGAGTTCTTGAGCGAATTGAGCGAGCGGACCGAGAGGCCGAAGTCGTCAATCAACCGCCCGAGCCGCTGCTGC
Organism: Gemmatimonadales bacterium; assembly: GCA_046260395.1. Classification (GTDB taxonomy): domain Bacteria; phylum Gemmatimonadota; class Gemmatimonadetes; order Gemmatimonadales; family GWC2-71-9; genus JAWXBA01. Next base: position 14,041 of record JBHEPH010000030.1, on the reverse strand, counting down.
AGCGGCCCGCTGGCCACTGCACCCTCGGCGAACGCCGGACGCTGCTGGCGGACCTTGCCGAAGTCCACGAAGTACCGGAAATGTTCCTGGGCCAGCGCCGCCGCGTAGGCGATCGCATCCTCGGGGCTCACGGTACCGTCGGTCTCGACCATGACCGCCAGGCGGTCGAAGTCGGTGCGCTGGCCCACGCGAGTCTCGCTGACCGCGAAGTTGGCGCGCCGGACGGGATTGTAGATCGCGTCGATCCGCACCGTGTCCACGGGCAGCGACCGGTCCATCGGATGCATCTCGGACTCGACGTAGCCGCGGCCCTTGTTGACGAAGAGCTCGACGTTGATCTCGCGGTCGTCCTGGATCGTAAAGAGCAGGTGATCGGGGTTGTTGACCGTGACGCCACCCGAGTGGGTGATGTCGCGGGCGAAGACCGGTCCCTTGCCGTCACGCTGGATCTTCAGGACCGCCTCGTCCACGTCGGCGTCGAGCACCAGGGTCAACGCCTTGAGACGCTGCACGATCTGGTGGATATCCTCGAGCACGCCCTGCACCGTCTGGTGCTCGTGCACCACGCCGTCCATCCGGAAGGCCCAGACCGCGCTCCCCTGGAGCGAGGACAGGAGCAGGCGGCGCAGCGCATTGCCCAGGGTGTGGCCAAAGCCCCGCTCCAGCGGCTGGAGGCGGAACTCGGCAATGTTGGGATTGTCCTCACGCTTCGTCATTTCGACGAGGTTGGGGCGGACAAGCCCGGTCATGTCAATAGTCATGGTCCGTCCGTCTTTACTTCGAGTAGAGCTCGACGATGAGCTGCTCCTGGGCGTTCACCGGGATGCCATCGCGGTTGGGGTACTCGAGCAGCCGCCCAGCGGACTTCTCGAGGTCCACCGACACCCACGAGATCGGCCCGCCGCGTGCAGCGCTTTCCCGGGCCACCTTGATGGGCACCAGTTCGCGGCTGTCCGGCGCCACCCGGATTTCCATCCCGGGACGCACCCGGAAGGAGGGGATGTTGACCCGCTCGCCGTTGACCTGCAGGTGGCCGTGGCGAACCAGCTGGCGCGCCTGCGCCCGGCTGCCCGCAAAGCCCATCCGGTACACCATGTTGTCGAGCCGGGTCTCCAGGGCGACGAGCAGGTTGGTGCCCTTCACGCCGGGGAGGTGGCTGGCCTGCTCGAAGGTGTTGCGGAACTGGCGCTCCGAGAGGCCGTACATCCGCTTGACCTTCTGCTTCTCCCGCAACTGCTTGGCATACTCCGACATCTTGCGCGGGCGTCCGCCGCTGGCGTTGCCGTGCTGGCCGGGGGCGTAGCCGCGGCGATCAATGGCGCACTTCTCCGTGAAGCAGCGCTGGCCCTTGAGGAAGAGCTTGGTCCCCTCGCGGCGGCAGAGACGGCAGACTGGTCCGGTGTAGCGCATGGCTCAGACCCGCCGCTTCTTGGGCGGCCGGCACCCGTTGTGGGGAATCGGGGTGACGTCCTTGATCGAGGTCACCTTCAGGCCCACCGAGGCCAGCGCCTGGATGGCCGACTCGCGGCCGCTGCCCGGGCCCTGCACCAGCACGTGGAGACGGCGCACCCCCATGTTCATCGCCTCCCGCCCGCAGTTCTCGGCGGCGACGGTGGCGGCGAACGGGGTGGACTTCTTGGAGCCCTTGAAACCGGCCTTGCCGGCGGTGCCCCAGACCAGGGCATTGCCACGCATGTCGGTGATGGTGATCAGCACGTTGTTGAAGGTGGCCGAGATGTGGGCGATGCCCTCGGCCTCCACCACCTTCTTGCCACGCTTGGCGCCCGGCGCCTTCGTTGGGGTCGGATTCGTCATGGATTACTTCTTCGTCGCCTTCTTCTTGCCGGCAATGGCCCGACGGGGGCCCTTCTTGGTCCGGGCGTTGGTGTGGGTGCGCTGGCCGCGGACCGGCAGGCCACGGCGATGCCGCATGCCACGGTACGAGCCGATATCCATCAGCCGCTTGATGTTCATGGCGACTTCGGTCCGGAGGGCGCCCTCGACCTTCACCGATCGCTCGATGAACTGCCGGAGACGGGCCACCTCGGCGTCGGACAGATCCCGCACGCGGGTGTCCGCACCGATGCCGGTCTCAGCCAGCAGCCGCACGCTGGTGGGCCGGCCGATACCGAAAATGTACGTCAGCGCGATCTCGACGCGCTTGTCCCGGGGGAGATCCACCCCTGCAATACGCGCCATGATCAGCCCTGCCGTTGCTTGTGCTTGGGATTCCGCTTGCAGATCACGCGGACCACGCCTTGCCGCCGGATCACCTTGCAGTGCTCACAGATCGGCTTGACACTCGAACGTACCTTCACTCCACTCTCCGGACGCTAAACGACCAAGTTGTTGAGCAGCTTTCCAATATAGAGCCGGCACCACCCCAACGCAAGTCAGCGGCCACCCCCCACAACCCGGAGTTCCACCAGCCCCCAGGGGCCCCCATCCGGCCCCCGCCGGAAGGCCAGCAGCACCCGCTGCGTCCGCACCTCCCCGGTTCCAGACAAGCGGTATCGCCGCTCGAGTTCCACATACCCCTGCCCCGGACCGACCTCCCGGGAGGACATCACCCGGGTCTCCACCTCCTCGGTCCGCCGGAAGACCCCCTCGAGGAGCCGGACCGCCTGGTCCCGGCCCACCCCGGCGCTGGCACCCTGGCCGGGGAGTTGGAGCAGCACCCCAGCCGCCTGGCCAATGACAGCACCGGCACGCTGGCCGGCCCACGACCGGCGAACCTCCTCCGCGAGCGTGGCCAGCTCCTGGGCCGGCCGCAGCGGGACCACGTGTGACCGGTCGCCACTGCCACCAACAACGAGGGCCACCAGGAATGGCGCGAGGGAGATCACCGGACCGCCTCCAGGAACTCAGCGAGGGCGGCAGCCGGCTCGGAGGCCGACAGGATCGGACGTCCGACCACGAGATGCGTGGCCCCCGCCGCTGCCGCCTGCGTCGGCCCCGCGGTCCGCCGCTGGTCGCCGGTCGCATCGCCGGGGCGGCGGATGCCGGGGACCACCAACCACGGCTCGGGGCCGATCGCCTGGCGAATGACCCCCAGCTCCAGGGGCGAGCAGACGATCCCCCTCAGCCCAGACTCCATCGCGTGCCGGGCAAGCCTGGGCCCCTCCGCCGTGATATCCACCTCGTGGCGCCCGGTGGCCCGCCCGAACGAGCGAGCGTCATGCGAGGTCAGGACCGTCACCCCGACCAGGCCGAGCTCGGGACCGGCGGCGGCGGCGGCGGCCCTCATCATCTCTACACCACCCAGGGTGTGGACGGTGGCCATGCGCACTCCCAGGTCGCGCGCCGCGCCCACGGCGCCGGCCACGGTGTTGGGAATGTCATGCCACTTGAGGTCCAGGAACACCTCGAGCCCGCGTGCCCGGAGTTCTCCCAGGAGACCAGGGCCCTCCCGCGTCATCAGGACCGAGCCCACCTTGACCCACCGCAGGGCCGGCAATCGGTCCAGCAGCGTGAGGGATGCCTCCCGGTCCGGGAGGTCGAGCGCGAGGATGACTTCAGCCACCGCCACCCTCCAGTTCGCTGACGATCCGCTCCGGCACCCGGGGATCGGCGAGCCCCGCCGTGCCGATCCCCACCAGGGAGGCCCCCGCTGCCAGGTACTGCCGCGCGTCCGCCGCAGTCGTCACGCCGCCAACGCCGATCACCGGCAGTTCCCCCCGGGTACGCTCCACCACTCGTCGGGTGGCCAGCACGCCCACGGGCAGCAGCGCCGGACCACTGACGCCGCCGTTGCCATGGCCGAGCCGCGGGGCCTGGCCTGAGGGGTGGAAGAGGTAGCCCGGCATCGTGTTCACCAGGCTAACGCCGTCGGCGCCGGCATCGCGCGCCACCACGGCCATCCCGGCGATGTCCGCCAGCGCCGGTGACAACTTGGCGAGGATCGGCCGGCGCGTCACCGCCCGGCAGGAGGCGACGATCCGTGAGACGGTGACCGGATCGGCGCCGAACTCGATGCCACCGGCGGAGGTATTCGGGCAGGAGAGGTTGAGTTCATAGCCGAGGAATCCCTGGAGATCGTCGAGGCCGGCGATGACGCGGGCATACTCCTCCTCCTCAAAACCCACCACATTAAGCAGCACCTGCGGGCCGCGGAGGTGGGTGCCGAGCCACGGCATCTCGCGCTCCCGCACCACGGCGAGGCCGGGGTTGGCGAGTCCGACACTGTTCATCATCCCGCCGTGGAACTCCGCCACCCGCGGCGCAGCATTGCCTGCACGAGGCTCGAGGGAAACCGCCTTGGTGACCAGCCCCCCCAACCGCGCCAGGTCCATCACCCCGACCAGCTCGCGCCCGAAGCCGGCGGTACCGGAGGCGAGCAGGATCGGATTCTGGAAGGTCGCGCCGAAGACCGTTCGCGCGAGGGACTGGCTCACTCCCGGCCGCCGTCGTCGTCGGGGACGGCGATGCCGGCCCGCTGCTCGTACTCGCGGAGGTAGGCCACGATGGCGCTCGCAATAGAGGAGGCCAGATTGCGCTGGCCCTGGGGCGTGGTCATCAGCCGGGCATCCACCTGATTCGTGGCGAAGCCGAGTTCCACCAGGATCGCCGGCCGGCGGGCGGTGGTGAGCACGGCGAAGAGTGCGTGCTTGACCCCGCGGTTCGGCCCGGAATGCACTTCCCGCATGTGCGACTGCACCAGTTCGGCCGCGCGGACCGACTCGCGAAGGTGCTCATTCATCTGCAGGTCCCGCAGGATGAAATCGAGCCCCGTCACCTGCGGAAGATCGTCGGACTGCTCAAACCGGAGTGCATCATTCTCCATCTGAGCCACGCGCCGGGCGTCCTCGGTGCGCGCCTCGGAGAGGACGAAGGTCTCGAAGCCGCGAGCGTTGGTGTAGCCCGGTCGCGGGTCGAGCGAGTTGACGTGGATGCTGACGAACAGATCGCAGTCGTCGCGACACGAGCGTGGCGCGCGGTGATGCAGGTTGATCAGGGTGTCGGTCGTGCGGGTCATCCGAACCGCCACACCCTGTCGCTGAAGTTCATCCCGAAGCAGCAGGCTGACCGCCAGGTTGATGTCCTTCTCCGTGGTGCCGCGCGGCAGCGCGATCCCGCGATTGCCCGGATCCACCCCACCGTGTCCCGGGTCAATCGCCACGACATGGCCGCGCCGCAGCCCGTTGGGCAACCGGTCCGCATCGCGGGTGGCCGGGGTGCGGGTACTTACCGCGGGCTCACCGGTCCCGGATGCAGCGGCTGTCGGCGGCGCGGTCGTGGCCGCCGCCACGGCGCGTCCGGGTATCTCGGTCAATCGTGCAGCGGCCACATCGTACCGGAAGACCGCGGCCAAGGTGCGGGGCAGGATCTCGGCGACAAACTGGAGCGGCAGGTACAGCGTGTCGCGCGCCATCCGGGCCCGCCCGGCAAGCGGGCGCGGGGTGCTCCCCACCGACATCCACGAGGCGTCGAGCAGGAACCGGAAGCTCTGGCGGGCCACCACCACCTCGGCCCAGCCGCCGTCGATCCGGTGCGTTCCGCCCAGCGCGGCGAGGAACTGCGGCGCCGAGACGAGCGGCCCCCCGCGGGGGTGGGCGTGGATCGGGATGCTCGTCTCACCACGCGCCGTGGTGACAGTGAGGACGGTGGGAGTGGTGCTGGCGACAAGCATCGCAGGCGCCAGGAAAAGGGCCGCGGGGAGGAAGGCCGCCAGGGCCAGTCGGAGCGGCCGACGGGTCACGACCGCTCCTTGATGGCGCGGGCCACTTCGCGCTCGGCGATGCGCGTCTTGAGGTCCTGCCGCTTGTCATGCAGCTTCTTGCCGCGACCGAGCGCCAGGGTCACCTTGGCCTTGCCGCGATTGAAGTAGAGTTCGAGCGGCATCAGCGTCAGCCCCTTCTGGTGGGTGGCACCGATCAGCTTCTCAATCTCGCGGCGGTGCATCAGCAGCTTGCGAGAGCGCACCGGGGGATGGTTCCAGCGGTTGCCCTGTTCGTAGGGGGTGATGTTGACCCCCTCCAACCAGAGTTCCCCGTTGCGGATCATCCCGAAGGCCTCCTTGATGGACGCCTTCCCCTGGCGAAGCGATTTCACCTCGGTCCCGGTCAGCACCAGCCCCGCCTCCCACGTCTCGAGGATGTGGTAGTCGTGGGTAGCCCGCGGGTTCCGGGCCACCGAGATTCGTGCCGACTTGGCCGGCGCTTCCTTGGCGGTCATAAGTTGTGTGCCCATATCAAGATAGGACGTCTGAGGGGGCCGGGCAACGCACCGCTTGACCCGATGGGCGGCTCCGGGGTACCTTTGGCGCCCTTACGCCGAAGTGGTGGAATTGGTAGACGCGCTGCGTTCAGGGCGCAGTGGGCGCAAGCCCGTGGGGGTTCGAGTCCCCCCTTCGGCATGGCGGACAGGCTGACAGGCGGACAGGCGGACAGGCGGACAGGCGGACAGGCGGACAGGCGGACCGTGAAGGTCGGAGTGGGGTGGAAATTATCAAGGGCGCTCGGGGTGAACCGGGCGCCCTTTGCTATTGCCGCACTCGCGGGGCCTCAGGCTTCGCTGCGGCGCGGCTCGTGAGGTGGCATCGGCTGGGCGCGAGTCCGCCAGCGGCGGCGGTCTGAGCCATGCACGGCGAACAACTCCCGCAGAAAATCCCGCTCGCGGGCCAGTTGCAGGTCACTGATGGGCATGGGATCCAGCCGAGCCGCGGCTACTGGGCCATGGGTCCGCACCACCCGCCCCATCACGGGCACCAGCTCCCCGCAGGCCAGCCGGAGTTCTCCCTCGAAAATGGCGCTGTCGGCCGGACGCACCGGCAGCGCCGGCAGTTCGTATCGCACCCCTCGCTGGCCCACATCGAGCACCTTGCAGGCCTCGCCATTCAGGTACAACCGGGCAGGAGTGGTGGTGGCGTATTGCAGGCGGGGGGTGTTGCGGCGCTCTGACGGGTCCGGCATCGCATGACCTCCAGGTGGGGGCGGTTCAAGAGACGATACGGGCCGAATCGGGGTGCCGCAAGGGGGCCAAAAGGACTAGTACCTTCCCTGACCCCCGTTCACTTCCTCCGACCAGCCGTCAATGCCCCCGGCCAGGTTGCGCACCGGGTGAAATCCCGCGGCGCGGAGCAGATCCACGGCCAGACGCGATCGTTGCCCACGGTGGCAGAAGGCCACGATTTCCCGCTTCCCGTCGAGCTCCCCAAGCCGCTCTGGAAGCTCGTGAAGCGGGATGTGAGTGGCACCGTCAATGGAGGCGATCTGCCGTTCCCAGTCCTCGCGAGTGTCGAGGAGGATCGGCGGATTCGCACCTGCGAGGGCGAGGCGGAGGTCGGTTGGTGTGATGTCGCCTTCGGCGGGGGGCGGCGCGCCGATGCCGCAGAACGCCTCGTAGTCAATGAGCTCGGTCACGGTGGGGTGGTCGCCGCAGACGGCGCACTCGGGATCGCGATGGATGGCCAGCTCCCGGAACGAGGTCTTCAGCGCATCGAACAGCAGCAACCGGCCGGCCATGGACTCGCCCGCGCCAAGGATCAGCTTGATCGCCTCCAGCGCCTGAAGGCTGCCGATGATGCCGGGAAGGACACCGAGCACACCGGCCTCGGCGCAGCTGGGCACCAGGCCGGCCGGCGGCGGCTCGGCGAAGAGGCAGCGGTAGCAGGGGGCGCCGGGCGCCCCGAACACCGAGAGCTGGCCATCGAAGCGGAAGATGCTGCCATAGACGTACGGCTTCCTGAGGAGCACGCTGGCGTCGTTGATCAGGTAACGGGTCGGGAAGTTGTCGCTGCCGTCGAGGATCACGTCCCATGGCTGGAGAATCTCCAGCGCGTCGGCGGAGGAGAGCTGGGTGTCGTAGGTGGTGACATCGACGTGTGGATTGAGGTCGGCGATCCGCTCCCGTGCGGAGTCGAGCTTGGGTCGACCGATGCCAGCGGTACCATGGAGGATCTGGCGCTGGAGATTGGAGAGGTCCACAGCGTCGAAGTCCACCAGGCCCAGGTGGCCAATGCCGGCGGCCGCCAGGTACATCGCCGCAGGGGAGCCCAAACCGCCGGCGCCCACCACGAGCACGCGGGCGCTGCGCAGCCGCTCCTGTCCAGCCACGCCCACTTCGGGCAGCGTCAGGTGTCGGGAGTAGCGGAGCAGTTCCTCGGGGGAGAAGGCCATCGGTCCTCGTGGTGAAACGCAACGACCCGGCGCGTGGCCGGGTCGGGACTGTCAGCAGCGAGCAAATCAGCGGGCGGCGGACGACCCGGCGGTGAGGGTCACCAGTTCCTGCACCTGCGATTCTTCCTTGAGGAGGTCGGCAAGGGTGACGCTGCTGAGCAGGTCATCCACGCGACGCTGCAGCGCCTGCCAGACCGGTCGGATCGAACACGAGCCCTCCGGGCTGCAGCGCTCGGCGTCCACCTGGTGGGTGTCGCAATTCATCTCGAAGGTCTGGTGCTCGGAGGCGGTCATCACGTCATGCACCGAGATGGCGGCCGGCTCGCGGGCCAGGAAGTAGCCTCCCTTGGCGCCGCGGACACTCTCCACCAGGCCGGCACGCCGCAGCCGCAGCAGGATCTGCTCCACGTAGTCGGCGGGCAGGCGCTCCGATTCGGCGAGCTCGCGGGCGGCCACCGGCCCCGCCTGCTCGCGTCCGCGGCGGGCGAGGTGGATGGTGATGATCAGGGAGTACTCGGTCCAAGTGGTGACGCGCATGGCGCAATATCGCACCGGGGAGGGATCGGGGACAAGATTGGGCGGGATTTCCTCGCCGAGCGGCCCCGTGCGGTGGTATGCACGGAGCGGCCCCTTGCCACGTCAAGCGGCACGCTGCGGCCGCCGCACCCCCCGAATCGCCGCAATTCCCGCCATCGGCCCGAACGCGAGCACCGCAAACCCCCAGCGCCATCCCACCACCTCCGCCATCACCGGCACCAACTGAATGCTGGCCATCGTGAGCAGGAAGCCCAGCGCCACCTGCAGCGTCAGTGCCGTTCCCACCGCGTGCGAGGGCACCGTCTCGGTGATCATCGCGCTGAACTGTGCCGAGTCGGCAATGACCGCCATGTTCCACAGCACCATGACCGGCAGCAGCAGCCAGAGCGGGAAGCCGAAGAACAGCCCGGAGAGCAGGCAGCAGGCGCCGCTCACTCCCAGCGCGAGCGTCACCACCCGCGGCCGGCCGATGCGGTCCCCCGCGAGCCCACCCCAGACGCACCCAACTGCTCCGACGGCAATGATCACAAAGGTCAGCATCGACACCAGCGCCCCGGAGGGCGGCACACCCGGGTTCGACACGGCCAGGCTGGCCGCGAGAAACGCCGGAATCCACGCCCAGAACGCGTACAGCTCCCACATGTGGCCCAGATATCCACCGGTGACCAGCCGCGCGCGGGGTTCACGGACGACGGTCCCAACCAGTCCCCACGAGAAGGCCCGCCGAGCAAACGGGTGCGGTCCGTCCTGGTAGAGCACACCAACCAACACCGCTGCCAGCACCGCGGCGCCGCTGGTGGACCAGATCACAAACCCCTTCCCCACCCCGCCCAGCGCCTCAACCAGATACGGCATCGCCTTGCCGATCGTCAGCGCGCCGACGACCACCCCGATGGCCAGCCCACGCGCTGAGGTGAACCAGGTGGCGGCCATCTTCATCGCGGGGGGGTAGACGCCGGCCAACGCGAAGCCAGTGAAAAACCGTGAGGCGACCGCCACGCCATACCCCTCCGCCACGCCGAGCATCGCGTTGGCCAGCGCAGCGAGCACCGCGGCACCGGCCACATACCACCGGCTGGGCAGCACATCCGCCAAGTTGAGCACCGCCGCCGTGAGGGTGCCCGCCACGAATCCCAATTGGACCGCCGAGCTGAGCCAACCCACCTGGGCAGCGGAAAGCCCCCACGCTTCGGTGAGCGCGGGGGCCAGTGCCGTCCCCGCAAACCACGGGGACATGCCGAGGATCTGGACGACCGCCAGGAGGCCAAGCGCCCCCCAGCGAGCGCGGCCGGTGCTCACCCGCCTCCGGGGAGGCCCTTGCCGCCCGGCACGCCGAGTTCAGTCATGGCGCGCAGGTCGAGGGTGGACTCGAGTTCATCGCCCTCAAGGATCTTGCGCTGGGTCACCAGCTCCTTGACGGTCAGTCCGGTGGCCAGCGCTTCCTTGGCCAACTTCGCCGACTCCGCGTAGCCGATCTTCGGGGCCAGTGCCGTGACCAGTGCCGGGCTCCGCTCCAACCAGTAGGCGCACATCTTCTCGTCTGCCTCGATGCCGCGAACGCACCGCTCGGCGAACACCAGTGTCGCGTTGGCCAGGATCCGCTCGGCGAAGACGATGTTGTGGGTGATCACCGGCATCATCACGTTGAGTTCGAGCTGACCCGCCTCCGCGGCCATCGCCACCGTGGTGTCGAGGCCGATGACCTGGTAGCAGACCTGATTGACCATCTCGGCGATGGACGGGTTCACCTTGCCCGGCATGATGCTGGATCCCGGCTGCACCGCCGGCAGGATGATCTCCGCCAGGCCGGTCCGCGGGCCGCTGGCCAGCAACCGGATGTCATTGGCGATCTTGTTGAGGTCCAGTGTGTAGGCGCGCACCGCCCCGCTGAAGGTGGCGATGTCGCCCATCGACTGCATCAACTGGATCCGGTCCTCGGCCAGCCGGACATCGAGCCCGCTGACCTCGCGCAGCTCCTCCACCATGTAGGCGGGGTATTCCGGCTCCGCGTTGATTCCGGTGCCCACAGCCGTGCCGCCAATATTCATCACCTTGAGCCACTCGGCGGCCTCGAGCAGCTTGTCCCGGTGACGCGCCACCGTCAGGCCGTAGGCGGTAAACTCCTGGCCCAGCCGGATCGGCGTGGCATCCTGGAGGTGGGTGCGGCCGGACTTCAGCACATGGTCAAAGGCCTGGCCCTTGGCCAGCAGGTCATCCTCCAGCACCTGCATTGCCTTGAGAAGCGCCGGCAGCGAGGCGAGGGCGGCGAGCCGCATGGCCGTGGGGATCACGTCGTTGGTGCTCTGCGCCATGTTGACATGATCGTTGGGGTGGATCGGTACATAGCCGCCGAGCGCGTGCCCCAGGATCTGGTTGGCCCGGTTGGCGAGCACTTCGTTACAGTTCATGTTGTGGCTGGTGCCGGCGCCAGCCTGATAGGGATCGACCATGAACTGGTCGCGGTGCTGTCCCGCCAGGATCTCGTCGGCGGCCTGCACGATGGCGTCGGCGTACTCCGCCTCGAGCCGGCCAGTGCGCTTGTGCACCTTGGCGGCGCTGCGCTTGATCCAGACCACGGCGTCCACGAACGGCGGTAGTGGCTTGAGTCCAGAGATCGGGAAGTTCTCGACGGCCCGCAGGGTCTGGATGCCGTAGAGGGCATCGGCCGGAACGGGCTTCTCACCGAGGGGGTCTTTTTCAGTGCGGAAGTTGGTCATGGGATGGGGGAACGGGGAACAGGGAACAGGGAACAGGGATTAGGATGATACTATGAGCGAATTCTTCAGGGTCGTGAGCGATGCCGCGACCTTCGGTCCGGAAAAGGCCACCAAGGCCGATCTCTTCCGCGGTGACACGCTCTTCGCCGGGCTGAACTGCTTCGAGCCGGGGCAGAGCCAGCGGATCCACACCCACGCGGGCGCGGACAAATTCTATCTGATCATCTCCGGAAAGGCGAGGATGACGGTGGGTGGCGAGACGCGGGTGGCCGAGGCAGGGACGGTGGCCTGGGCGCCGGCGGACGTGCCACACGGGGTGGAAGAGGCGCTGGAGCGGACGGTCATGCTGATCGCGATGGGGCCGCCGCCGGGGTAATAAGGTAGGAACAGCAGTCCGCAGATTGCGCAGAAAACAGCCTGGAGATGACGCAGATGGAGGCGCGGTCTCGGGACAGGTTCCTCGGGACTGGCCAGCCGAGTCGAAGTATGGTGGTGAATAACCCCTCACCTAAATTTCCGGGGTGCACCCCCACATACACCACCAACCCCGACGGAGGTCGAAACCACTGGCATGCGGATCTGCGTCATCTCTCGCTTTTTCTGCGTAATCTGCGGATCATCCCTTCACGAACGGATTCGACCGGCGCTCCTGGCCAATGGTGGTCTCCGGGCCATGGCCGGTGAGCACCCGGGTCTCGTCGGGCAGCGAATAGAACTCCCGGCGGATCGAGGCCTCGAGCTCCGCCATATCCCCGCCAGGCAAGTCGGTCCGCCCGATGGAGCCGGCGAAGAGGACATCCCCGCCCACGATCAGGCCGTGCCCGACGAACGCGACGTGCCCCGGTGAGTGTCCGGGCGCCGGGCGAACGGTGAACCTGAACTGGCCGACGCCGAGCACCTGTGCCTCGGAGAGCCAGTGATCCACCGGCGGCGGGGCGGCGGCGCTCATCCCGAACCACTGCGCCTGCTGGGGAAGCCCTTCGTAGAGGGAGCGGTCTCCGGCGTGCAGATGGATCGGCGCGCCGGTGGCCGCGTGCACCGCGGCCACGCCGAGAATGTGATCGATGTGGGCGTGGGTGAGCCAGATGCCGGTGAGGGTCCAGCCCCGGCTGCGGATCTCGGCGAGGAAGCGCTCGGCCTCCTCGCCGGGATCCACGATCGCGACTTCATTGCGTCCCGGATCGGCCAGCAGCCAGCAGTTCTGGTCGAAGGTCCCGTTGGGAATGCCGACGACCGCCAGCTCAGGCAACCGCGGCGCTCTTCCGCTCGCTGAGGTACTTCTCGACGGCGATGGCGGCGGTGGTGGCGTCACCCACGGCGGTGGTGACCTGACGAGTCAGTTGCACCCGGAGGTCGCCCGCGGCGAAGAGGCCGGGAATGGAGGTCATCATCCGATCGTCGGTGACGATGTAGCCGCTGGCGTCGTGCTCGAAGTGCTCCTTGATCAGCCCTGAGTTCGGGTTGAACCCGATGAGCACGAAACAGCCGGTGACCGCGAGGGTGCGCTCCTCACCGGTCTGGCTGTGCGACAGTTTGAGCTCCTTCAGCCCCGACGGCTCACCAATCATTTCGCGAACCTGATGGTTCCAGATCACCTCGATCTTCGGCTCCTTGAAGAGCCGCTCCTGCAGGAGCTTCGAGGCACGGAACTCGTCGCGCCGGTGGATGACATACACCTTCGCGGCGTAACGGGTGAGGTACACCGCCTCCTCCACCGCCGCGTCGCCACCGCCCACCACCGCGATCGTCTCGCCCTTGAAGAAGGCGCCGTCACAGACCGCGCAGTAGGAGACGCCGCGGCCCGCAAAGTCGAGCTCGCCGGGCACGCCCAGCTTGACCGGGGTGCCGCCGGCGGTCAGGATCACGGTCGGGGCGCGATAGGTGTCGCCGTCCGCCGTGGTGACCTCGAAGGTGCCGTCCTCCTGACGCCGGATGCCCTCCACTTCAGCGGTGCGGATCTCGGCCCCGAACGCCTCCGCGTGCTCGGTCATCTTCTGCGCCAGCTCGGTCCCGAGAATCGAGAGGAAACCGGGATAGTCCTCGATCTTCTCGGTGTTGAGCAGCTCCCCGCCCGGGATGCCCCGCTCCAGGACCACCGCCTTCAGCATCCCGCGCCCCGCGTACATCGCCGCGCAGAGGCCCGCCGGACCGGCGCCCACGATGATCACGTCCAGTTCGTTGTCGTTGCTCATGTCGTTGCCCCCATGGGCGTAAATATACCAAGGTGCAGGGTGGCGACCGCTCCATGACACCGGGACACGGTTCCCACCGCTACGTTCACGACGGATCCAGTCTCCCCTGCCAGCCGGACCACCTCCCGGGCAGCCAGCGCCTCCGCGGCCAGGAACATCCCGACGCCAAAGACCTGGTGACGGCAGAGGAAGGTGACGCAGCCATCCAAACCCGTATCCTCACTGAACGCCGCAAGGGCATCGGTCAGTTCCCAGGTCCTTGGCGCACGGATGACCGGACAGGTCAGCGGCTCGATGCAGTGGATCGGGCAGATCCAGTCGGCGAAGGAGAGGTAGCGGGTGCCATCGGGGCCGGTGGATTCATACGGCGTGCCGACCGCCCCGGGGAGCGGCTGGCGCTCGATGGCGCGCCCCGGCCACCGGATTTGGGCATCGCGTTCAAGCCAGGTGGCCATCAGGTGTGGCATCAGGGGGGAGG
>JBHEPH010000003.1:85655-85979 GCA_046260395.1 Gemmatimonadales bacterium | reverse complement strand
CGGTTGGCCCGATCCATGGCGAGCTGCTCGGCACGGACCACCTCGGCGAGCGGGCCCGGGCGGTGGCGGGCGAGCAGCGGCTGGGCCCGCGGCGGCGCTGGGCGCGGCGGACTCCGCTCCTGGCCCGGCTGGATGACACCCGCCGGCTCCTCGCGGAGGCCCAGGCCAGGCTGACCTCCGCCTCGGAGCGGGGCACCGACATCGGTCCTGCCGGCGAGTGGCTGCTGGACAACTACCACGTGGTCCAGGAGCACATTGTCGCCGTGCGGGAGAGTCTGCCGCGCACCTACTACCAGGAGCTTCCGGAACTGGCGGGCGGCCCCC
>JBHEPH010000003.1:63553-85645 GCA_046260395.1 Gemmatimonadales bacterium | reverse complement strand
GTCTACCAGCTGGCGATCACGCTGATCTCGCATACCGAAGCGCGCATTGACCTCGACAACGTCAGCGGCTTCGTGGCGGCCTGGCAACACGAGGCGCCGCTGACGCTGGGAGAGCTGTGGGCGATCCCGGCGATGCTCCGCCTGGGCCTGCTCGAGAACACCAGGCGCATGACGATTCGTACCGTGCAGCGGCTCGCGCAGCTGGAATCGGCGGACCTGACCGCCGCGCGCCTGACCATGGCCGGCACCGCTGGCGTCGCCGCCCTCGATCTCGCGCTTGGACGCGTCGATGCCAATCTGCCACCGCTCACGCCAACCTTTCTGGCGCGTCTGCTCCACCAGTTGCGGGCCGAGGGGGGGACGCTCCCCGTCGTCGAGCGGCTGGAACGATGGATCGCGACGAAGGGGTGGAGCGCCGAGGAGGCCATGGCACGGGCCACCCAGCGGCTGGCGCTGACCCGGGTGGGCATGGCCAACGGTATCACCAGCCTCCGGGCGATGACCCGCATGGATTGGCCCACGTTCGTGGAGGATCAGAGCCGGGTCGAGGCGATTCTCCGGCAGGACCCCTCCGGCTTCTACGAGCGGATGACCTTCACCACCCGGGACCACTACCGCCATGTGGTGGAGCGCCTGGCCCGGCGGACGGGTTTGTCGGAAGAGGCGGTGGCCAGGCAGGCCATCACCGCCGCACATACTGGCTCCGGGCGCCACCCGCACGACCTGCGGCAGGGTCATGTCGGGTACTACCTCGTGGATGACGGCCGCCGCGCGCTGGAGCAGGCCACCGGGTACCGGCCCCCTCCCGGGGAGGCCCTGCACACCTGGGTGATGCGCCACCCGAATATGGTCTTTGGGGGAGGGCTGATCCTGGGCACGGCGGCGGCACTGGCCGCGCTGCTCGGCCTGGGCGGTGCGCCGGCCCGTGCCGCGTGGCCCGTGGTCCTCCTGCTGGGGCTGCTCCCGGCTTTCGACATCGCCGTGGCGGCCGTGAACCAGCTGGTGACCGCTTTCCTGCCACCCCGAACTCTGCGGGCGCTGGACCTGCAGCAGACCGGGGTGCCGCCGGAGTTCCGTACTGCGGTGGTAATCCCGACGATGTTCGAGAGCGTGGCGGCCGCCCGCGCGGCCGTGGACAACCTGGAGGTGCAGTTCCTGGCCAACCGGGAAGCGCATCTGCACTTCGCCCTGCTCAGTGATTTCACCGATGCGCCGTCTCCCACCCGGGACGACGATGCCGCGATCCTGGCCGCGGCGGTCGAAGGGGTGACGGCGCTCAACGCGCGCTACGCCCCGGAGCGCCACGACAGCTTCTACCTGTTCCACCGCCCGCGCCGCTGGAATCCCCAGGAAGGCGTCTGGATGGGCTGGGAGCGCAAGCGGGGCAAGCTGGCGGAATTCAACCGGTTCGTGCTGGGCGGCGTGGCCGACGCGTTCGCCACCGTGGTGGGGGATGTCACGCCGCTGCGCAGCGTGCGCTACGTCATCACCCTGGACGCCGACACGCACCTGCCGCCTGATGCCGCGCCGCTCCTGATCGGCGCCCTGGCGCACCCGCTCAACCGCGCCGGCTACGACCCGGTGCGCGGGCGCGTGGTCCACGGCTATGGGATCCTCCAGCCGCGGGTCGGGGTGTCGGCGCCGAGCGCCCATCGCTCCGTGTTCGCGGCGATCCACTCCGGGCAGCCCGGCGTGGATCCCTACACCACCGCGGTGTCGGATGTGTATCAGGACCTGTATGGTGAGGGGAGCTTTACCGGCAAGGGGATCTACGATGTGGAGGCCTTTGAGCGGGCCACCCACGGGCGGTTTCCGGAGAACGCCCTGCTCTCCCACGACCTCATCGAAGGCAGCTTTGCCCGGGCGGGGTTGGCCACCGAGGTGGTGGTCTACGATGACTATCCGCGGCGCTACCTGACCTACACCCACCGCAAGCACCGCTGGATCCGGGGCGACTGGCAGTTGCTGCCGTGGCTCACCTGGCGCGTGCCGGGCCCCGACGGGCGGGAGCCCAACCGGCTCTCGATGCTGTCGCGCTGGAAGATCGCCGACAATCTGCGTCGCAGCACCGTGGAGCTGGCCCAGCTCGGCTTTCTCGTGGCGGGCTGGACACTGCTGCCCGGCTCGCCGCTGCGCTGGACCCTCCTGGCACTCGGCGCCGTGGCCGCGCCGTGGATCATCGCCTTCCTGCTGGCGGCCATTCGCCCACCGCTCGACAAGTCGTGGCGGGCCTACTACCGCGCCGTGGCGGGTGACGCGCTCACCAGCGTCCGGCAGCTGGGGCTCACGATTGCCTTCCTGCCCCATCAGGCCTGGACCTCGATGGACGCCATCGTCCGCTCGCTCTGGCGGCTGCTGGTGTCGCGCCGCCACCTGCTCGAATGGCGCACCGCCTCCCAGGTCGAGCGCCGAATGCCGGATGGGACGGCGGCGCACTGGCGGGCGATGGCCCCGGCCGTCGTGGCGGGGGCACTCGGCATCCTGGTGCTGGCCGGGCGCCTCGTGGGCGCCCCTGCCGGATCGGATTCGGCGCCCTGGGTGCTGGTGGTGGCGATCCTGCCCCTGGCCCTCTGCTGGATCGCCTCGCCGCCGCTGGCCCATCGCCTGAGCGCCCCCCCCGCCGAGCCCGACCAGCGGCTGAGCCCCGCGGAACGGGGCCAGGCGCTCCGCTATGCCCGGCTGCACTGGGCGTTCTTCGAGCGCTTCGTGACGGCCGACACCCACTGGCTGGCGCCGGACAACGTCCAGGAGGACCCGGCGCACGTCGTGGCGATGCGCACCTCCCCGACCAACATCGGCCTGCAACTGCTGGCCACCGTCAGCGCCCAGGATCTCGGCTTCATCACCGTGGCCGACATGACCGAGCGCCTGGAGCGAACCTTCGCCACCTTGGCGCGGCTGCGCCGGTATCGCGGCCACTTCTACAACTGGTATGACCTGCGGGATCTCCGCGTCCTGGAGCCGTCCTACATCTCCACCGTGGACAGCGGCAACCTGGCCGGCCACTGCATCGCCCTGCGCCAGGCCTGCCTGGCCATGTGCGACGCAGCCGTGGACCCGGCGCTCGCCGCGCGGCTGACCGCGCTCGCCGCGCAGGCGTACGGCTACGCCATGGCGATGGACTTCCGCTTCCTCTTCGACCCCGAGCGCAAGCTGTTCACGATCGGGTTCCAGCAGCAGACCCACGAAGCGGATAAGTCCTATTACGATTTGCTGGCCTCCGAGGCGCGCCTGGCCAGCTTCATCGCGGTGGCCAAGAATGACGTGCCGATGGAGCACTGGTTCCGGCTGGGCCGCACCCTCACCCGGGCCGCCGGGGCGCCGGCGCTGGTGTCCTGGAGCGGCAGCATGTTCGAGTACCTCATGCCGGTGCTCGTCATGCGCTCGTTCCCCGCGACCCTGCTCGCGGCGAGCTGCGCCGGCGCCGTGCGCCGCCAGGTGGCGTGGGGCGCTCGGCGCGGGATCCCGTGGGGCACCAGCGAGAGCGCCTTCAACGTGCGCGACCGCCATGCCACCTACCAGTACCGCGCCTTCGGCGTGCCCGACCTGGCGCTCAAGCGCGGCCTGGCCCGCGAGCAGGTGGTGGCGCCCTATGCCTCGGCGCTCGCCACCATGGTGGATCCGCAACGGGCCCTCAAGAACCTCGAGCTCCTCGAGCGGAAGGGGGCGGTGGGAGACTACGGATTCCGGGACGCCCTCGACTACACCAGGCCCGCCCCGGATCAACCCTTTGCCCTGTTGGATGTGTACATGGCCCACCACCTGGGCATGGGCCTCGTGGCCCTCACCAATACCCTGGCCGCCCACGTCTGGCAGCACCGGTTTCACGCCGACCCGCTGGTGCGATCCGCCGAGTTGCTCCTGCATGAGCGGATTCCCCGACGCCTGGTGTACCAGGCCTCGCAGGTGGCGCGGCGCGAGGAGCAGGTGCGCGCGGTGGCGGGCGAGCGGCCGGCCGTGCGGCAGTTCGATACACCGGACACCCCGCAGCCCCATATCGCGCTGCTCGGCCAGGTGCCGTACACGGTCATGGTCAGTCACTGCGGCGGTGGGTACAGCCGGTATGAGACGCTGGCGGTGACCCGCTGGCAGAGCGATGGCAGCCGCGATGCCACGGGGCAGTTCTGCTATGTCAAGGACGTCTCCAGCGGCCGGGTCTGGTCCACGTCGCACCAGCCGGTGTGTGCCGCCGCGGACTGGTACCACGCCTACCTCGCCACTGATCGGGTCACCTTTCACCGCGCCGACGGTCCCATCGAGACCCGGACCGAGATCGTCGTGGTGCCAGAAGATTCCGCCGAGGTGCGCCGGGTGACCGTGACCAACAATGGTGACGAGGAGCGCGAGGTGGAACTGACCAGCTACGGCGAGCTGGTGTTGGCCCCGCCGGAGTCCGACCGTGCCCACCCTGCCTTCAGCAACCTGTTCGTGGAAACGGAATGGCATGCGTGGTGTACGGCCGTGACGGCCACCCGCCGGCCGCGGTCACCGGCGGAGCCGCCACTCTGGTGCGTGCATGTGGTGGACACCGGCGGGGAGCGGATCGGGAAGACCAGCTGCGAAACCGATCGCGCCCGCTTCCTGGGGCGGGGGCGTTCCACCCGGGATCCTGTTGCCCTGGAAACGGATGGACCGCTTTCCGGCACCACCGGGGCCGTGCTCGACCCGATCTTTGCACTCAGGAGCCGGGTGCGGCTGGCCCCGGGGCAGTCAGCGACCGTGGCCTTCACCACCCTCGTGGCCACCAGCCGGGAGCGGGCCTTCGAGCTGGCGGGTCGCTACCACGAGGGCCACGCCGCCCAGCGGGCGCTCGATCTGGCCGGCACCTCGAGCCGAGTGGAGCTCAGCGAGCTCAGCCTGACACCGACCGATGCCGCCGTGTTCCAGGAGCTCGCCGGCCACCTCCTCTATGGCAACCCCGCCCTGCGGGCTCCCGAGGCGGACCGGCGCCGGAACCCCGGGTCCCAGCCGCTCCTGTGGGCCAGCGGTGTCTCCGGGGACTGGCCTATTGTGTTGGGCACGATCGCCTCTGCCGACGGGTTGCCAGCCCTTCGCGAGCTCCTGGCCGCCCATCGCTACTGGCGGCGCCGCGGCCTGCGCATTGACCTGGTGCTGCTCAATGACCACTCGGCCTCCTACCTCCAGGAGCTGGGCGATGGGATACTCGCCGCCGTTTACTCCGCCGGGGACTCAGGGCTGATCAACCGGCCCAACGGTGTCTTCCTGCTGCGGAGCGACCTCCTCAACGACGACGAACTCCTCATGCTGCGCGCCACGGCACGCGTCCACATCACCTGTGATGGACGGCCCCTCGGCCGCATCGTGGCCGCCGCGCTCGCTCCCGAGGAGGCCATCACCTTTCAAGATGAGCGGCGGCCGGCCGCCCCCCGGGCCCCGGAACGCAGCGGCTCCCGGGTGGCCCGCGTGGTCCGGCGGCTTGGTGCACAGCTGCCGGCCCTGCTGGCGCCGCGGCTCCAGGTGCCGGACGGTGGCCACAGCGACGCCGCACCGGCACCGGCCCCGACCGCATTCGCCAATGGACTGGGCGGGCTGACGCCGCTGGGCAACTATGAAATCAGGGCCTCGGGGGATCACCTCCCCCCGGCGCCGTGGGCGAACGTCATTGCCAACCCCCACGGCGGCTTCGTCGTGACCGAACGCGGTGGCGGGTTCACCTGGGCGGGGAGCAGCTTTTTCTACCGGCTCACGCCCTGGCACAATGATCCCGTCAGCGACCCGGTCAGCGAGGTCCTCTACCTGCAGGATCTGGAGAGCGGCGAGCTCTGGAGTGCCACGCCAGGCCCGATGCGAAGCGCGCTGTCCCATACCATCCACCATGGCGCGGGCTGGTCGTCGTTTGAGCAGGACCGCGGCGGACTAGCCACGCACCTGAAGCTCGGGATGGCTGACGGGGCGGCCGTCAAGCTCGGCATCCTGCAGGTTACCAACCACGGCCGCGACCGCCGTGACCTGCTGCTCACCTCGTACGTGGAATGGACGCTGGGCGTGCACCGGGAGCTGGCCCGCCACCAGGTCCAGACGCGATTCGACCCCGAGGTGGGCGCCCTCTTCGCGCAGAACACCTTCGACCCGCAGTTCGCCGGTTGGATGGCCTTCCACGCCATCTCCGGGACCGTCACCAGCTACACGGGCAGCCGGCTGGAATTCCTGGGTCGGAACGGGGATCTCAGCGCCCCCGCAGGGCTCCGGCACGGGGCGCTGCTGGCGGGCACCACCGGCGCGGGCAGCGATCCCTGCTCTGCGCTGCAGTGCGTGCTCGAACTGGCCCCCGGCGAGTCCCGCGAGGTGGTGGTGGTGCTCGGGGCCGCGCCGAACGAGGCCGCCGCCCGGGAGGCCGTGGCCCGGTATCGCGACCGCACCGCTGCCCGCGCGTCGCTGGACACGTCCATCGCGGCGTGGGCGCGGCGGTTGTCGGTCATCACCGTGCACACCCCCGAACCAACCTTCGACGCGATGGTCAACCGCTGGGCCCTGTACCAGACCATCAGCTGTCGGCTCTGGGCCCGCTCGGCGCTCTACCAGAGTGGCGGGGCGTACGGTTTCCGGGACCAGTTGCAGGACGTCATGGCCTGCCTGCATGCCGAACCGGGGTTGGCTCGTGAACACATCCTGCGTGCCGCCGGCCGCCAGTTCCAGGAGGGCGATGTCCAGCATTGGTGGCACCCCGAAAGCGGCCGTGGCGTGCGCACCCGATTCTCCGACGACCTGGTCTGGCTTCCCTACGTCGTGAACCACTACGTCCGCGGGAGCGGTGACCACGGGATCCTGGACGTGGTGGTGCCCTACCTCGCGATGCCGGAGCTGGAACCCGGGGAGCACGAGCTGTACGACCTGCCCCTGGTCAGCGCGGAGATGGGATCCATTTACGATCACTGTGTCCGGGCGCTCCGGCGCGCCAGTACCGCCGGTGCGCACGGCCTCCCGCTCATCGGCGGCGGCGACTGGAACGACGGCATGAATCGCGTGGGCATCGAGGGCCGTGGGGAAAGCGTCTGGCTGGCGTGGTTCCTGATCGCCACGCTTCGAGCATTTGCCGAGACGGCCACCACGCGGGGCGACGGGGCCGTGGCCGCCGAGTGTCTCCGGCAGGCGGATGCCTACGCGAAGGCGGTGGAGACCCACGGCTGGGACGGGGGCTGGTACCGTCGCGCCTACTACGACGACGGGACCCCGCTCGGCTCAACCCGCAACGCCGAGTGCCGCATTGATGCCATCGCCCAGAGCTGGAGCGTCCTGTCCGGAGCCGGTACGCCGGAGCGCCAGGCGCTGGCCATGACCGCGTTCGAGGCGCATCTGGTCCTGGAGGACGAGCGGATGCTGCTCCTGCTGCCCCCGCCGTTCGACCAGACCGGACACGACCCCGGCTACCTCAAGGGCTACCTCCCCGGCGTCCGGGAGAATGGCGCCCAGTACACCCATGCCGCGCTCTGGTCCGTGCTCGCCACGGCGCAGCTCGGCCATCATGACCGCGCCTTCGCGCTCTTCCAGATGCTCAATCCCCTGACCCACGCGGGCACGCCCGAGGGGGTGGCCAGATACAAGGTGGAGCCGTATGTCGTGGCCGCCGATGTCTACGCGGCGGAGGGGCAACGTGGGCGCGGGGGATGGACCTGGTACACCGGCTCCGCCAGCTGGATGTATCGGGTGGCGGTGGAAGGGCTCCTGGGACTGGAACGGCGGGGGGCGGAGCTGTTCCTGTCCCCGCGCGCGCCAAGTGCCTGGCGGGAGTACACGATCGAGTACCAGTTTGGAGGGAGCCGCTACCAGATCGTGGTACACCGTCCCGAGGGCGGGGTCTGGGGTGGAGCGGGGGTCTGGGTCGTGGACGGAACGGTTCAGGCGGGGCCCGGTCTCCCCCTCGTGGACGACGGGGCAGCGCACCAGGTGGAATATCGGGAGGCCGGGGTGCCGGCTCCGGCGCCGGGCGTCGTGGCCATCCCCGGGAGCCCCCCGGCGCCCGCCTAGCTGTTGCCCATGAGGGTCGCCACCGGCTGGAGCGGCGTGATCCGGGTGCAGACGACGTGGATCATGACCGTCAACGGCACGGCCAGGAGCATGCCGGCGGGCCCCCAGACCCAGCCCCAGTACAGCAGGCCCACGAAGATCGTCACCGGGTTGAGGGGGAGGTGGCGACCCATCAGCATTGGGGTAACGAGGTTGCCCTCCAGCGCATTGATGGCCACGCACCCTGCCACGATCAGCAGCGCCGTGCCCACGCCGTCGAAGGCCAGCAGGGCACTCAGGCCGATCAGGCCGACGGCCACAAACGCCCCAATGAACGGAATGAAGTTGAGCAGCCCCGACACCACGCCCCAGAGCAGGGGATTGGGCAGGTCCATCAGCGTCAGGAACCCCCAGGTGGCCAGCCCGACCCCAAGGCTGGTCAGGGTATTGAGGGCCACATATCGGGACATCTGGGTCTCAATCTCCGCCAACACATCCTCCACGCTCTCGACTCCCGTCCTGGTGCCGATCAGCACCGCGAGCCGGCGGCGAATGTCCGGCAGCGTGGCCAGGAGAAAGTAGGTCAGGAACACGACCGCCAACATGGTGCCCACCAGGTTCCTGGTGCTGACACTGGCGCGCTGGAGGAAGCCGGCGGACTTGATCTCGACCTTCTCCGGATCGCCCGGTGCGGTGGTCGTGGTGGCCCGGTCCACCTGCTCTGCCGTCCGTTGGATGGGGAGGAGGATCCGGCGAATCTTCACCTGGGCCTTGGACAGCTTCTCCGGGGCGGTCCCGATCCATTCCATCGCGGGCCCCGAGAGCAGGACGACTCCGCCAGCGATCGCTCCGACTGCCCCGAACACCACCAGGGCCGCCCCGATACCGCTGGGGAGCCCCACCCGTTTCAGCGCACGGACCGCGGGATCGAGCAGCAGGGTGAACAACACCGCGAGCGCCAGCGGAAACAGGAACCCGGCGCCGAATCGCAGGGCGGCCGTGACCAGGATCAGGAAGATCCCGGCCAGGAGCAACGTGGACGCTCGAGTGGCGGGGGCCCGGGGCGTTGGAGGGAGAGTCATGCTGGGTCAGCCCCGCGTGTGCCGGTGGAAGCAGCCAGGCGCGGCACGGGAACACCCGTGCCGCGCCTGATGCCGTCGAGTGGACCGACGGGTGATCGTCCCGTCCTGCCTACTGCCTGAGCGTGAAGTTCAGCCCGACCGACAGCTGGCCGGTTGAGCCATCGTTCGAGGTGAACCGGAATTCGGCGAACGGATGAATCCGGCCGGCCCGCGACTCGGCGCCCACGAAGGCATTGATGCCGGCGTCGGTGCTGCCGTTGCCGTTGAAGCTGCTCCGGGCGATGTTGAGCCCCGCGCCGAGGTAGAGCCAGTTGATGTTCTCGGTGGCGATCCGGTACTTCAGGTCGGCATTCAGGTTCCAGAAGGACCCGGGATCAACGAAGAAGTAGTCGAAGGACGGGTAGAACTCGAGATTCCGGGCGATCGGGGCGCTCAACTGGGCGCCGATGCCGAATTCCTCGAGGTCGAACTGATAGGACAGGCGCGGGCCAAGGTGCATGGCGCCGCCCTGTGCCTGCACGGTGCCCGCGACGGCGGAGGAAAGAGCCAGCACCGCGACCAGCCGTGACATTCGAAACGACATGAAGAACTCCTCTGAGGGACGGGAAAGTTCGTTTGGGAAGCATAGTCTGCCCACCGGGTGGCACACTATCGCCCATCCGGGCTAGCCCAATTCCCAATCCTTTGGGCGATGGCGGCCTGGCATGGTACCGCCTAGGCTTTGAACGGGGCCAAAAGTGGCGCCCCATGACCTGTGTAAGGGAGCGACCTGTGCAAAGAGTCATTCTGTTGGGTTTGATTGCCAGCGTCTCGCTGGGCGGCTGTGCCACCAAGTCGGCGACCGGAGCGGTGGTGGGTTCTGCCGGTGGCGCCGTGGTCGGCGGGGCGATCGGCAAGGTGGCCGGCTCCACGGCCAAGGGCGCCATCATCGGCGCCGTGGTTGGCGGCACCGCCGGCGCCATCATCGGCGCCCGGATGGACGCGCAGGCCCGGGAACTGGAGCAGACCGTGGACGGGGCGACCGTCGAGCGGGTGGGTGAAGGCATCCAGGTGACCTTTGCATCCGGCCTGTTGTTCGACTTCGACTCCGACTTCGTCAAGCCGGACGCCCGCACCAACCTGCAGGCGCTGGCCCGGAGCCTGGCCAAGTATCCCGACTCGGACGTCCTGATCATCGGACACACCGATGCGATCGGCTCAGACACGTACAACCAGGGGCTGTCGGTGCGGCGTGCCGATGGAGCGGCCGCGTACTTGATCTCCGAGGGGGTGGCCCGTGCGCGGATCGGGACCTTCGGCCTGGGCAAGACCGAGCCGGTCGCCACCAACGAGACCGAGGGAGGGCGCGCGGCCAACCGGCGGGTTGAGGTGGCCATCTTCGCCAACCGCGCCGCTCGCGAGGCTGCCAGTCGTCCGTAGTTCCAGCTCGGGCTGTCGGGGCGGCGCCACGGTGCGGCCCCGGCAGTCCATTCCTTTCAGTCCGAGGGTTGCATGGATCTTCTTACCCTGATCATCGTGGGACTCGTGGCCGGCCTGCTAGCCAGCTTTGCCGTCGGTGGCGTGGGCTACGGCCTGCTCGGCGATATCGTCATCGGCATCATCGGCGCCTTCCTGGGCAGCTGGCTGTTCGGGGCGCTTGGGATCGCGGTGCCGTTCGGCGGACTCGGTGGCACGATCTTCGTAGCATTCATTGGTGCAGTCGTCTTGCTCCTGATTCTCCGGGTCATCCGCAGGGGGACCGGGGCACGAGGCTGACGAGACCAACCGGCAGGTGCCTCTGTCTCATCACATCCCGCTGGAGTGGCTTCGTCCGCTTCAGCGGGATGCGTGCGGAAAGACGGGCCAGGTGAGGTGCATCCCCACGGTCAGCGCCGAGCGCCGGTCCGCCAACAACCCTCGCGCCAGGTCCGCACGCAGGACGCCAAGCTCGCCGTCGGCCAGCCCGATCCGGATCCCGACCCCGCCATCCAGGTAGTTCCTGTCCCTAATCGTCGGATCCGCTGATGCGGCCACCCGGGCGCCATCCAGGAAGGCGCCCACCGCGAACACCAGCGGCCCCGCCCGATGGACCGGCAGATCTCCCGCCACCCCGGCGTGAAGAATGGACCGGCCAGCCGTCCTGCCCGCCAGCACATCCGCCGTGGGTGAGGGCTCGGCCCGCAGCGGGATGGCGCGGGACAGGTTGCCGCCCGCCAACGGCCAGGCACCCAGCGGGGTGTTGGCACTGGTCCAGTCCCCGCCAAGCCGGGCCGACCACGCCGCCTGGCTCAGCCCCAGCGACGAGGCCCACATCACGCGGGCACCGCCGCGGCGCCAGAATGCGTGATCCGACACGGCGGCGGCGTGGGTACCGCTCACGGTGAACCGCAACCGATCGCGCCGCGTGCGCAGCTCCGCACCAGACGAGAGCGTCAGGTAGGTCCGAGCGCCCGACCACCGCTCAAGACCCAGGGACATCGTCGGGCGCACGGCAGCGCTCAGCCACGCACCGAAGCCGAGACGCACCGAGCGCCAGGTGTCTTCCACCACGGTGAGCGCCGCGGGATCAGTCGCCAACCGCATCCCCTCCCGGGCACCCTCGAGGCTGACCACCCCCGGCACGCCAACGCGAGCGGGCACATCCAGCCGCAGGGCCGCGCGCGGGCGCGCCCGCTCCCAGCGCCACTCTGCCATCCACCGTTCCCCCGCACCAAGCAGGCTGGCCCCCTCGAGCGCCACCGCCTCCTGCGTCAGGGCGCTGGTCAGGTTGGTGGCTGCCACCCGCCAGGCGGGGGCCACGACCGGCCGTTCCACCACGTCTGCGTGAACCTCCACGACTCCGCCCGGTACCGCTCGATACGCGACCGTCGCACCCCGAAGGGCCGGGACGTCCTGCAGCCGACGCCGGGCCAGCGCCAGGTGCGACGGCGTCAACAGGGTGCCGTGGGGCACGCTGACGGCGGTGGCCAGTTGGCGATAGCGGATGGACCGCGAGCCGTTGATCACCACCAAGTCCACCACCGGCCGATCGATCCGGTTCCATGCCACCAGCGCGCCGGCCAGGTCCCCACTCAGGTACCGGCTGGTGGCCAGCAATTGCCAGGCGAGGGCATCGTGTGGCACCGCCACCAGATACCCGGTGGCCAGCCGGATGGTCTCGGCGTGCCGACCTTGCTTGAAGCGGACGCCCGCCAGCTCCCGCTGTACCAGCGGTTCCGCGGGGCAGGCATGCGCCGCCTGATCCAGGAGGTTGGCGGCGGCGTCAAGTTGGTTGGCGGCCACGGCATCGAGCGCCCGGTCGAGCCAAGGGCGGCAGGGCAGGGAATCGACGGGCGCGGGTGGTGGGGGCTGGGCGCCCGCGGCAGGGTCCGGTGGAGTCAACGCACGGGGCTGGACCACGAGGGCCCAGTGCTCCGACCCGGCCCATTGGGAGAGAAAGGCCGCCTCCGATAGCTGCGTGGAGGGCGCCACGGCAGGGTCGTGAAAGACCACGCCGTCCGCGTCCCACTCCAGCACCACGACGTAGTGGTAGCGGTCGGGAGCAACCTCCAGCAAGGCGATCACCGGCACGCCGGCCCGCAGCAGCTGCCGGGTCACCTCCGGGGTCCCACGAATCGCCCGGGTTTCCCAGCCACGGGCGCGCGCTGCCGAGTCGAGATCCGTCGTCCGAATCCCGCCGAGCGCCGGCTGGACCAGGCTGGCGAACTCCTCGGCGTACACCCCGCGGCGCCCCCACCAGCGTTCCACCATGGCCAAGGCTGCGCCGCCACAGAGCAGCACGGTCTGCGGCAGGTAGGGGACGGCGAGGGGGGTGGGGGAATCGGCAGGTATTGAACGCACCGGGTGCTGGGCCGCGCCCACTGCGGCGCCCAGCCCAGCCCCGATCACCAGTACTACCAGGATCAACCGCGCGAAGCGTCGCACGGGTCGAACGGTACCCCCGGCGTCAACTCGCCAGGAGTATCAGAATCAGCAGGACGATGATGATGGCCGTGGTGCTGATCACGACGTTGTTCGCGCCACCGGCGAGCTCATCGGCCAACCCGCTGCGGTCGGCAAGCTGGTCGAGCGCGGCGCCGTCGAGGGCGGCGACTCGGGCGGCAAGGTCCTCGGCACTGACGCCCATCTGACCGGCGACGCGCTGGGCCTGCTCGCTGGAGAGCACGGTGCGGACCGCTTCACCCCTGGGCGCGGGCTGGGTGGCCACGGCAGCGTCCAACTCGGCACCGCTGACGGCGGCGCGGCTCTGGGCCAGCGCTGGCGAGGCAAAGCCGAGTGCAGCAACAGCTGTGATCATGGCAAGCGAAAAGCGTTTCGACATGTAAGCTCCTCAGAGAGTGAGGGTCGTTGGACCCCCGAGTGGGACTGTCCCGAAGGTTACCGGAGCCGCGACCGGCTGCCTATCGCTCATTGGGGTTGAATCGGATCTCGCTCGGAGGGTGGAGGGGGGGTCAGGGCACGAGCTTCAACGACGGCACGTGCCGCGGCCGCAGCACCCCGAAGTGGCGACGGTCGGTGGTGAGCAGGGTCACGACGCCGAGCCGCTCGGTCATGGCGAGGATCGAGGCGTCCACGAATCCGATCGGGGTGTCGAGGTACGCCGCCGCAAGGGCAGCGATTCGTGGAAGATCCACCGCTTCATCCAGCGGTTCGAGGGCGAACTCCCCGCCTGCCAGGGCCCGGGCAAATGCCGCCTCGGCAGCGGGTCCAATCCGCGTCCCCAGCAGCCAGGCCACCTCCGGCAGGATGGTCACCGGAAGCCGGATCGGCTCCCGGTTGGGTTCCCACCAGGTCCGGATCCGGTCGTGCCAGGCATCGTCGCGATCCACCAGGGCGTAGATCGCGCCGGTGTCGGCCAGCACCGTCACGCGTGCGGGTCTTTCCAGAGGAGATCGTCCACCCGCTCGGCCGTGTCGGCGGTTCCGCTGGCGAACTGGCCCACAATACTGGGGAGGGAGGGTGTGGTGCGCGGCCCGCTGGCGAGGTAGCTGGTCAGGGCCTCGCGAATGACCGCGGCGAAGCTCTGGCCGTGCCGGGCGGCGTGGCGTTTGGCCTGTTCGGCGAGCTCAGGGGGGAGGAAGACGGTGGTGCGTTCCATGGCATATAATATGTGACATACATATGTCGTCGTCAATCTACGTTGACCAGCCATCCTCCCGTCCGCCTTACGTCCCCCCGACGGACTGTCGGAGCCCGCTCACGAGCTCGCCCCCATCAACCGTCCCCAGCCAGGCATGCGTCGCCCGCCCCGAGGGATCGAGGATGAAGAAATGCGGTGTGGCTCGGTAGCCCAACCGTTGCATAGCGGCGGCGTTGCGGGGGTCGGCCACGTCCAGGTAGAGGAAGTCCACCCGGTCGCTCCACTGCTGCTCGAGCCCATGCACGATGGGCGCCATGCGGCGGCAGCTGAGTCAACCGTGATGGAAGAACTGGATCAGCTGGGGTTTCCCCGTTTGCGAGAGCAGGGACACATCACTGGCGGTGAATGGGCTCGAGGGGTCCACCTGGTCCTGAGTGGACATCTGGACCTGAAAGAGCAGGAAGCCGGCGGCGATGATGCCGGCAAAGATCAGGAGGGGGCGGAGGGCACGGGGCATGGTGTGGTCCTTGGGGAAACGGTGAACAGGGAATCTAGCAGGGGTGCGAGCATCGAAAGGGGGGTCCGCAGATTACGCAGATTACGCAGATTGATCCTGCAGCCGTGTGGGCATCGTCTCCCTGAACGATTCCGTTGATTTTTGAGTGAACGGCATTTCCCAAGAGTGCCATCAATCGATGCCGGCACTCAGGTGTGGTGTACTCGGGAGGGCTGTTCACCCAAATCACCACAGAGCTGTCGAGGGCGACGAAAGTGGTCTCATGGCACGATCAATCTGCGGAATCTGCGGACTCTCTGCCCCGTCTCCGCCTGTCGTCAACGCCCAGCCTGGCTCACCGGACCACCTCACCGCGCCGGACGACATGGCGGATGCTGCGCGTGGCGCGAATGTCAGCCAGCGGGTTGGCCTCGAGCAGCAGCAGGTCGGCCACTCGACCCGCTGCCACCAGGCCATGGGTCTCGCCCCGCCCCATCACCCGGGCCGGATTGATCGTGGCGGTGGCCAGCGCGTCCGCCGGGCTCAGCCCCGCGCGGACCATCAGCGCCATCTCTTCATGGATGTTGGGCAGCGTCTCGGCGCCGCCCCCGATGAGGCCGTCGGTGCCCGCCAGGATCGGCACACCGGCGCGATGGGCGGCGCGCGTCACCTCGCGCCCCCACTGCTGCATCACACTGTCCGCCGGGTCACGATGGAACACCCAGAGCGTCGGCTCCAGCCAGGTGCCACGCGTGGCCATCTGCTGGATCAGGGTGCGCATCGCCGGGGCATCAGCGGGGAAGGTGTCGTATGGACCGTTGCGGCGGTTCCACGAGTCCTCCGCCGTGAGCTCTGGTGCACCCTCCCACGAGAGGTACGGCACGTGGGTCAGGATGTCCACGCCGGCCGCGACCAACTCCGACGGCCGCGCGGGGAACACGGCGCCATGTGCAATGACGCGCATCCCCTGGCGATGGGCCTCGTTGGTGAGGCGCGCCACGAGCGGGGCGTCCATCATCGCGTAGAGCTTGAGCACCTCCGCCCCTGAGCCGCGCGCACCCGCCACGGACATCACGGCGTTCGTGCCGGCGGTGACGGCGTGCGCCCAGGGCGCCAGCCCCGGCGCGTAGCCGAGCCCGGCACTGCGGAAGCGGGGGTCGGCAAAGAAATCCGGGCCGGCCATCACCGAGGCGTAGGCAATCTCCGGCCCCTTCAGTTCGCCGGCCAGGACTGCGCGCGCGTAGTTGCCGGCCACGCGGTTGTCCCCCGCCATCGCCTGCACCATGGTGACGCCACCGCGCACCGCGCGCACCAGCGCGCTGTCCATGCCGGGGCCCAGGTGGACATGGTGATCCACCAGGCCCGGGATGGCGAAGAGACCGGCGCCATCGATGGTCTGCGAGGCATCGCCGGGAGCGGGTGCCGTCATTGACTCGACCGCGGCGATCGTGTCACCACGAATCACGATACGCTGGTTGGGCACCAGCGTGCCCTGCGCCACGTCCACCACCGTCACGTTGTGAATGATGACGACGCTCGGCCGTGATGCAGCCCGCCCCTGCGCGGCCACCGTCGGGGCGGTGCCACACACGGCGAGCGCCAGTGCGCTCGCCGCGAGGGAGTGCCGCAGGAGGAGGGGAGTCATGGCCGGACGTTCGGGGGGGCCGCC
Source organism: Gemmatimonadales bacterium (assembly GCA_046260395.1). Lineage (GTDB taxonomy): Bacteria > Gemmatimonadota > Gemmatimonadetes > Gemmatimonadales > GWC2-71-9 > JAWXBA01. The sequence goes on along the minus strand of JBHEPH010000003.1, from coordinate 69,374 downwards.
ACCAGTGTCAAGCGGAAGGGGTTGCGGTGAGGCCGACCCGGTCAGCTGGGCCGCTCCACCCGGAGCCCCGGCACATCCCGGAAATCCTCGACGTTGAGCGTCCAGAGCCGCGCCTCCCACGTCAGGGCGCAGGCTGCGATGGCCAGGTCCATCTCCCGTCCCCGAGCCCGCGGCACGTCCCGGTACAACGACGCGGCGATGGCGGCTTCCTCGGGACCAAACCCGGGGACAGCATCGGAGGGGAAGAGGCCCTCCTGCGCGGCCAGCTCCTCCGGCAGCCGAGGACCGCGCAGCCACTCGTACAGCACCAGCGACACGACGGTCAGCCGTTCACCCCGGCTGATCGCCCCGCGCAGCGCCTCCGCCGACCGACGGGGGCCGGTCAGTGAGTCAATGAGCACCGATGTGTCCAGGAGGATCACCCGGGGCGCTCCGGGGTGGCCCGGCCCCCGCGGCGGCGCGCCGTCCGGATTTCCTCGAGTTCCCGCTCCACCTCCTCCACGGGCCGGCCGGGGATGCGGGGAACCAGCTCATCGAAGATTCCCAGCAGCCGAACCCGTTCGGCCTCCTTCAGCCGACCCGAGTGGGCCGCGTACTCCCGGACCGCCTCCCGCACCACCCCGCTCTTCGGCAGCTTCAGGCGCTCCGCCATCCGGTCGATCCGCTCAGCGGTTTCCGGGTCGAGGCTGAAGGTCATTTTGCGGGCGCTCATGCCGCATGATACCATAAGTATGGTGATATGGCAATACGGTAGTGGCAGGGCATAGCCCAGCCACCTCATCTTCAGTCAGTTGGAATCCGAATCATGGCAGGGAAGGGGAGTCTGACCCTTCCTCACGGTGGGCTTCCTACAACGCACACTCATCAAAACTCGGGAAGATCCGCCCCGAGAACTTGCCGTGGATCACCAGCTGCACGTAGCCCATCGGGCTCACGGCGTGGAAGCGGAAGCTGCCACGGATGACCATGTCATCGAGGTCGAGGTACTCGATGTCCACTCCATCACCGGCCGAGCCTGTGGAGGTCAATTCCCGGAAGCTATGGGGAGGGTTGTCGGAGTGGGGTGACGCGAAACGCATGGGCTCGGACCAGGTGGCAATGGCGCCGAGTGCCAGGGCGGCGTAGCCGTACGGCCCGTTGTCCACCTTGGCGAACGCGAAGCGGCCAGGCGCCAGGGGACCGCAGCGCACCATCGCCAGCGACGTGGCATCACCGCTGGCTTCGGTATGCGATCCGCGAATGGTGAGGTGCCCGGTCGCCTCGTTGTACCAGGCGACGATCGAATCCGTGGTGACGGCGCTGACCCAGGGCTCCCCGCGAACCTGAGCGGAGATCGTGCCGTAGTCCGGATCGGGGAGCGCGCTGGGTTCACTCAAGCCGCAGGCGGTCAGCAGGCCGGCCACGAGCAGGCTGAGACAGCGGCACGTCGGCATCGAAGCCTCCTCACCTCCGGGCGGGACAGCGGCGCCGTCGGGGGCGCCGTCGGGGAACTGCCGCATATCCCGTACCCTCGGGCAGGGCGTGCATTGACCAGAAGATACCCTCGGGCGGGGGGCCGCCGTACGCGACACGTGTCGTTCGGACGCGTGTCGTTCTGGCGTCCCCGGGGGCGGTCGCGTGCCATCCCTCGGACGGACTAATCCCGTGATCACTCCACTGGGCGATTGTCCGCCCCGCGCGGAGTTCTAGTTTGCACGGAGGCACCCCGGCACGGTCGGCCTGGGTGCGGCGACCGGCAACAGGCACCTCGCAGTGCCTCCCACAGGAAAGGAGCGTACTCCGTGAGTACACTGGTCATTATCGTCGTGCTGGTCCTGTTGTTCGGCGGTGGGTGGGGCTGGTCCCGCCGCAGCCGATAGCGGACCCTGATTGCCTCCCCACGAGTAACGTGACATCACCTGAACACTGAAAGCGGGATTGCCATGAACACAACCGATGTAGCAAAGGGCAGGATCCTCTCCTCCAGCAGCCTGACGGGGGACACGGTGGTTGATAGCGCCGGCGAAAAGCTCGGCAGCATTGATGATCTGATGATCGACCTGGACCGGGGCAGCATTGCGTACGCGGTGCTGTCCGTCGGAGGCCTCTTCGGCATGGGCGACAAATTGTTCGCCATTCCCTGGAGCGCCTTCCGGGTGGACACCGCCGAGAAGCAGCTGGTACTGAACGTCAAGAAGGAAAAGCTCGAGAAGGCTCCCGGGTTTGACAAGGACCACTGGCCGGATTTCGCGGACCAGGCCTGGGGCGAGTCGGTGCACGGTCACTACGGCACCACGCCGTCCTGGAAGTAGCGTATGCCCCGTGCTCGGCGGGCCCGCTTGCGCGCCGAGCCACGGGGGCGCCATCCCCTCACCCACTCCGAAGCCTGACGCACGGCCTCGCACACCCCTCGATTACTGGGCCCGTAACGCCACACCCGGATCAACGCGGGCGGCGCGGCGCGCCGGAATCCAGCAGGCGCCCAGACCGATCGCCGTCATGACCAGGCTCACCAGCACCATGGTGACCGGATCGTGGGGCGTGACGCCATAGAGGAGGCCCTGGATCAGCCGAGTGGCCAGCAGCGATCCTGCCACGCCCACCAGGAGCCCGGCGATGAGGAGCGTGCCGCCTTCGGTGAGCACCATGCGGGTGACCCGGTCACCATCTGCTCCCAGGCTCATGCGGATCCCGATCTCGTTCGTCCTGGCGCTCACCGAGAAGGCCAGGACCCCGGCGATCCCGACGGCGGCGATGATCAGGGCCAGGACGCCGAATGAGGCCACCAGTACCGCGTTCAGTCGGCGCGGTGCCACGCTCTCGTCCCGGATCTCGTTGACCGTCAGCACGTTCTCGATGGGCTGCTGTGGCGCGAGCTCCCGCACCACCCGGGTGGCGCTGGGCGCCAGCGCCACGGCGTCGCGCTCCGCCCGGATCACCAGCCCCCCCGTGAAGATCTCCTCCTGCCCGAAGGGCATGAAGAGCACGGGGCGGCTCCCGCTGTCCACGCCATCATCTCGCGTGTCGCCCACCACGCCAACCACCGTGCGCCAGTCGGCACTGACCGGGATGAACCGAAGCACGTCGCCGGTCCACGCCACCCGCTGACCGACGGGGTCCGTCCCCGGGAAGAGCTGGGCCGCGAGGGTCTCATTCAGGACCACGACCAGGGCCGATCCCGCCCCGTCCGTCGCGGCGAATTCACGGCCGCGCAGCACCGGGATCCCGGCGGCCCGGAAGTACTCAGGACCGGCGGTGCGGAAGTCCGCCCGTGGCATCGGCTCGTTGGGCGCCTGCGGGCGCCCCTCGGCCTTGACCTCGAGCTGGAACCCGCTATTGCGCAGCGGCATGACCGAACCGACGGCCACCTCCGTCACCCCGGGCAGACTGGCCAGCTCCTGCCGGATCCGTTCATAGAGCTGGGCCTGGTCGGCCGAGCTGCGACCGCTCCCGCCCAGCGAGACTTCCATGGTCAGGACCTCGCTCGCCTGGAGCCCGGTGTCCACCTGGGAGAGGTGGATCAGGGTCCGGGCCAGCAAGCCGGCGCCTGTCAGGAGGACCACCGAGACCGCAATCTGCGCCACGACCAGGCCGCGCTGCATCCGTTGGCGGCGACGGCTGGCGGACGACTTGCCGGCTCCGGTCAGCCAGGTGCCCAGCGCGGACTCGCGGACAAACTGCGGCGCATAGGACAGCAGCACGGCCACAACGATTGCGACGGCAAGCGTGAAGCCGAGCACGGCACCGTCCACCGCGATTTCGGTGGCGCGGGGCGTGTAGCGGGCGGCCAGCGCCGTGAGCATGCCGACTCCGCTGAAGGCCACCACCAGTCCGAGGGCGCTGCCCGCCAGGGCGAGGATCAGGTTCTCCGCCAGCAGCAGCCGGCGCAGCGCCCCGGCGCCGGCACCGAGCGCTGCGCGGATGACGAGTTCCTGCTCGCGTCGCACCCCGCGCATCAGGGCCAGGTTGGTCACGTTGGCACAGGCGATCACCAGCACGAATGCCGCCGCGCCCATGAGCAACCAGAGGGTAAGCCGGGCGTCCTCTCCCAGCACTTCGCGGAACGGCGTGAGGGTTACGGCATAGTTGGACGCCGCGTCGTAGGCGTCGGGGTGGTCGGCCTGCACCCGGGAGCGGATGGTGGCCACCTCCTGCCGGGCCTGCTGCACGGTGGCGCCGGGCGCCAACCTCGCGATCATCTCCGTCATGCGGTGGGTGCGGCCGTGGACCATCATGGCGCTGGTATGGTGCTCGCTGATGACCATGTTCATCAGGGCATCCATCCGGCCCGGGAAGTACGGCGCCGGCTCCACCACACCGATGATCGTGACGGCCTGGTTGTCGACGCGCACGGTGCGGCCCACGACGGCGGGGTCACCGCCGAAGCGGGTCTGCCAATACTCGTGCGTCAAGACCATGACGGGCGGTACCGCCGTGCCGTCATCCTCGGGCGAGGTGAGGCGTCCCAGGACAGGCCCCAGTCCCATCACCGAGAAATAGTTCCCCGTCACGAGCCCCACCCGCACGCGGACGGCGTCCGCCTCGTCCTGCAGCACCAGGTCGGTGGCCGAGTACTCGGCGATGCCCTCGAGTGCGCGTGACTGCTCCCGGAAGTCGAGGATCTCAGGCACGGAGAAGAGCAGGTTCTCCGCGCCGATGCCCTCGGCGGACTGCCGCAGGTACATCAGGCGGTCGCCGTCATGGTGGGGCAGGGGCTTGAGGAGGACGGCCCGCACGACCGAGTAGATGGCGGTCGTGGCCCCGATGCCGAGACCGAGGGTGAGCACCACCGCCGCGGTGAAGCCGGGTGCCTGCAGCAGGGAGCGGAGCGCGTAGCGGAGGTTCAAGCCCATGATGTCGGGGCCTCAGGGTCAGTGGGGGCGTGGTCAATCCGGGTCGGGTAGAATGCCGAGATCGGGCGGCGGCCGCAAGGCGGTCGGTCTGGCCATGCCCCCGTGTGGTTCGCCATTCCCGGTGACGGCCAGGTGATGCCCGCTACTCGGCCCGCAATGCCTCCGTCGGTTCGGCGCGGGTGGCCTGGCGGGCTGGCAGGAAGCTCGCCAGCAGCCCGACAGCCGCGATCAGGGCCGTGACCCCGGAGAACACCGATGGGTCCTGCGCACTGATATCAAACATCAGCATCCCGATGACCCGCGTCAGGCCCAGCGCCAGTGCCAGGCCGATGGTGAGCCCGACGGCCAGCTGGCGCACACCCTGCCCCATGATCAGTCGGATGACCTGGTGCGGCCCGGCACCCAGGGCCATGCGGATCCCCATCTCCCGGACGCGTCGGCTGACCGAGAAGGAGAGCACCCCGTAGAGCCCGACGGTGGCCATGAAGAGCGCCGCGGCCCCGAACGCGATGAACAGGCTGCCGAAGACCGCGTAGAACCATCCCGCCCGGCGTGCCACGGTGGCCATGGAGTCCACGTTGTAGATCGGCAGGTTGGGGTTGAGGGTGCGCACGATCTCACGGACACCGTTGGCCAGCGCCAGCGGATCACCGCCCGCAACCTGCACCGCCATGCTGACGAAGTACGGATCTCGCTGGGCCAGCGGGACGTAATATCCCCAGGGGTCGGGCCGATCCGCGTCAATTCCTTCCATCCGCAGATTGGGTACGACCCCGACGATCGTCAGCCACGGGCCCAGGGTCGTGCGCCCTGTGCGCTCGGCGAATCGCTGGCCGAGGGGCTCGCGCCCCTCGAAGTACCGCGCCACGAAGGCCTCGTTCACGATGGCCACCGGCAGGCCCTCCGCCACGTCGGTCACCGCGAAATCCCGGCCTTGGACGACCGCGGTACCGAAGGTCGTGAAGAACCCGGGCGCGACAGAGAACCCG
>JBHEPH010000003.1:16629-63543 GCA_046260395.1 Gemmatimonadales bacterium | reverse complement strand
GAGTTGGCCTCGCCTTCATAGGTTTCGCCCTCAAAGGCGATGTCGGCCGGTCCGCCGCTCAGCGGCAGGCTGGTGGTCAGGGTTGACGCGCGGATACCGGGGAGGCCTGCCAGTCGCCTCCCGAGCTCGTCCCAGAAGGCTCGCCGGGCAGCCGGGGTCGGATACTCGCTGTCGAACAGCCCGATGCGGGCGGTCAGGACGTTTTCGGTGGCAAAGGGATACTCGTAGTTCTGGAACCGGACGATGCTCTTGGCGGTCAGCCCCGCTCCGACCAGGAGGGCGCACGACAGCGCAATCTCCGCCACCACCAGCGCCCGGGTCAGCCGCCCCCCGAGCACACCCGACGTCCCTCGGCCCTCGTCCTTCAACGTGGCGGAAAGGTCGCTACGCAACACGTGCACGGCGGGCGCCAGGCCCGCAAGCAGTGCGGTCGACACCGTGATCCCGACCACGAAGGCAAGGACCGGCAGGTCGAGCGCGAACACCATGTAGTACGGCTTGCCGACATCGCTCGTGGCGCCGTCGAACAGGGTGATCCCCACCTGCGCGATGGCGATGCCGATCAGGGCGCCGATCCCGGCGAGGACCAGAGTCTCGGCGAAGAAGGGCAGCACGATGCGCAGGCGACTGGCGCCCAGGGCGTTCCGCACCGCGGCCTCGCGGGTCCGCAGCGTGGCCCGGGCCATCAAGAGGTTCGCGACATTGGCGATCGCGATCAGCAGCACGAAGATCGTGGCCACCATCAGCGCACCGAATACCGTCCGGAGTTCGGGGCCGGTATTGCGCTCGGTCACGGTCTGGAATCGGGCGCCGACGTCCTCGTTCGATTCTGGATGGGCCTCCGCGAGCCGCGCCGCGATGGCGGCCATCTCCTGCTCGGCCTGGTCGCGGGTCACCCCGTCCCGATAGCGGGCAATGACGTTGAGCCCGGTCCCCTGGCCGCGTTCGGCCAGGCTGGACCGGTTGTCGCGCAGCGCCACCCAGAGTTCCTGATCTTCGGGGAACAGGAATCCCTCCGGCATGACACCCAGCACCGTGGCGGCCTCGCCATTCACAATGACCGACTGGCCGACCACGCCCGCGTCGGCCGCGTAACGATCCTGCCAGAGCCGGTGCCCGAGCAGGATGGTCAGAGGGGCGCCGGGGTCGTCGTCGCTGTCCCGGAAGTCGCTGCCGAGGATGGGGGCCACACGCAGGGTACGGAACAGCTCGGCGGAGACAAAGCCCCCGTCGAATCGCTCCGGACCCTCTGTGCCGCTCAGGTTGACGGTGCCACTGTAGAAGGCGGCCATGGGCGTGAAGGACCGCTGCTGCTCACGCCAGTCAAGGAAGTCGTGAAGGGAGACACTCATCCCGTCGGCGGCGCGGTCGGGATGCACCCGGTCGATCATGATGAGCCGGTCGGCCTCGGGCACGCCAAGTCCGCGGAAGAACACCCCGTAGTTCAGGCTGAACACGGTGCCGCAGAGACCGATGCCCAGCGCCAGTGTCAGGCTGGCAATCAGGGCGCTGACCGGCTCCTTGCGAAGGGTTCGCAGCCCAACGAGGAGATCTTGCCAGAGGACGCGCATGGCCGGCTTCCGGAGGGGGTCGGACCACCCTACGGCAGGGGCCAAGCTGTTGTTTCAGGTCGAAACGTACGTCAGCGGGATGGGGTGGGCAGGTGAGTGGCTCAGGCCTGGTCGCGCGGGGCGCTCAGGACCCGCTCGGTGAAATCCAGGCGCTCCTCCAGTTCGGCCCGTCGGGCTGCTTCGTCGGCCAGGATGGCCCGGGTCTCATCCAGCGCCGCCAGCGATTCGCCGATGTGATGCTCGAGGGTATCCACCCGGGCCTTCAGCGCCTTGATCTCTTTCTCCTTGGCGGGGTGGCCGCGGACCAGCTTGACCGCCGCATCCGCGACGATACTGGCCATCGCAATGAAGAAGATCATGGTGAACAGGCCCATTGGTGCAACGCTCCGTGCGTCCGGGGGGCGCGCCTCGACCAGCGGCGCTCCGTCCTCTACGTCGGTCCGGCTGCGTTTGTGTCAGGGGCGGTGGTGCGCCTTGCCCCAGTGCGCGTCAGGCACTGCCTCACTCCAGGCGCTCGAAGGACATGAGGGCCGCCAGTGGGTGCGCCCGGCGCTCGATGGCGGCCATCACCAAGTCGGCTCCGACGATGCTGAAGGGGATGCCGTTCCCGCCATAGGCCAGCGCGAAGCGCACCCGGGGCCCGAACTTGGGGTGCGCACCGATGAACGGCATGCCGTCGTCGGTTTCTGCAAAGGTGCCGGCCCAGGAGAACGCCGGACGAAACGTCATCTCTGGCAAGAGCTTTCGGGCCTGCGCCGCCAGAGCGGCAGCCTTTTTCTCCACTCGCCGGTCGCGCCGGGCGGGCACGTCAGCCGCATCGTCCGCGCCGCCCACCAGCAACCGACCATCGGTCGTGCTCCGGAGATAGAGGTAGGGCCGGGCCGATTCCCAGATCATGGTCCGGGCCAGGATGCCGGGCCCATCCGGCTCCACCGGGTCGGTCATGAAGGCATAGCTGCTCCGGTTGCGAGCCAGCCGCTTCGGCAGCCACGTTTGGGCCACGTACCCGGTGGCCACAACCAGGTGCCGGCAACGCACCGGGACGCCCTCACGGGTACGCAGCGACACGCCACGGTCCAGGGGTTCGATGGTCGTGACCGCGGTGCGATCGAAGACTCGCCCACCCTGCCGTTCCAGGCGCATCAGCAATCGGTTGGCCATGCGGTAGGGGTCGATGCGGGCCGCGAGGCTGCTCAGGATCCCCCCCGGCGCCGAAATACCGTATCGCTCAGCGATGTCCCCGGTGTCCAGCCAGGTCACCGGGAGGCCGTGCCGGGCGCGGAGGGCATATTCGCGGCGCATGCCGCGGAGATCGCGCGGCCGGCTGGCCAGGTAGAGGCTATCCTGCTTCGCAAAACCAACGTCCCGAATCTCTCTGGCCAGCTCGCCCAGCCGCGGGATGGCGGCCGCGCAGGCGTGGTAGGCCTGCACGGCCGCCGGTTCTCCGTAGCGCCGCACCAGGTCCACAAGGTGGGTGTCCAGCTCGTACTGGAGCAGCGCCGTACTGGCGGCCGTGCTGCCCCAGCCCACATCGCGGGCCTCGAGCACCACCACTTCGTGTCCATGGGTGGCCAGATGGTCGGCGATGACGGCACCGGTGATCCCGCCGCCGAGCACCACCACCTCACTGCGGATCGAGTCCCGGAGCGGGGGGAATGCGTGCATCAGCCCGTTCTTGATGGCCCAGAACGGATAGCCGCTTTTCAAGTCCATGAAGACAAGGTACCCCGGAAGCCCCCTCCCGCCAGTTCCCCCCTGGCTGCAGGGGCAGGCGACGGGATCCTCAGGGGCTCACCCGTGGCGCTGGGGCTTGTCTACCGCTTCCCCTGCGCGGAGTCCTCGATCGCTCGGTTACCCTCGGCGCCTCCGCCGAAAGGCGGCCACGGCGGCGAGCCCCGTCGCCACCAGCACGAGGGTCGCAGGCTCCGGGACCACGGTGGGGTCGAGCGGCGCAAGGTCATCGCCGCCCGATTCGCGGAACCACTGGACGTTGTCAATTCCGATGAGCCCGTTCGTGTCCTCCGGCGCCGTGAAGCGGATCCAATCGGCCGTAACGTTCTCGAATCCCTTCCAGCCCGGCTCCTGGTGGGTGAGGGTGTTCACCGAGAATAGCATGGCATTCCCGAGGAACGCCTCGAACACCCCGGCTCCGCCATTGGCCACTGCCTGGAAGGCCAAGGCCGTCACCGGCGTCGTGAACCGGATGATGATCGAGGACCAGGGCTGGCCCCCAATCGTATTCCAGGCGTAGGGCGCGTCCGGAAAGATCGCGGAGGGGTTGTTGAATTCCAGGTTTTCGAAGCTGACGCCATGGCTGACGAGATACTGGTCGGTCAGCAGCTCCCCATCGGCATGCCCGTCGAAGGTAATGAGGCCCGTCGGGTCGGGGATCCAGGAAGCCGGATCCCAACTGGATCGGAACTGGGCCGAAGCCGGGGCATTCAGGGCAGCGAGGGTCAGCAAGCCCAGCAGGGTCGAGCGCATCGGGGCACCTTGGGTGAGAGTAGGGTCTCCTGAGAGCGGAAACTCCCACCCGCGCCTGCCACGGCTGGATTCGAGGGGATCAGCCGTCGGGCTGGCCACTTCGGTACCGCGCCGCGTCCTCGGCGCGGCCGAGGTTCTCGTACAACCGGACCAGTGCCGCTCGCACCAAGGCCTGGGTGCCGGCCGAGAATTCCGGGTCGCTGAGGGATGCAACCAGCGAGTCCGCCGCCAGCAAGTGGGCTTCTGCCTCCTCCGGTCGGGACAGGGTGGCCAAAAGCTGACCAAGCCGGACCCGGCTCTGGACCGTCACATGATTGTTCCCGAGTGCCGCCTCGTAGATCCTGAGTTGCTCCCTGCGGAGCGGCTCTGCCTCCACGTGCCGGTCGATGTTCTCGAAGTGGACGGCAAGGTGCCCGAGGACCGCTCCGAGGCGCGCATGATCTGGCGGAAAGAGCTCGCGGTGCCTGGCGATCTCTCCCGCCAGGATATCGGCGGCTTCGTCGTGCCGGCCAAGACGGGCCAGTGCCCCTGCGAGGTTGCCGCCAGCCACGTTGGTATTGCGATCGGTGCCGGCAGCATGGGTGAGCTGGATCTCGTAGGCCTCACGATAGAACGTGATCGCCTCATCACTCTGGCCGAGGCTTCGCAGCAATGAGGCCATGTTGTTGAGCGTGGCGCCGAGGCTCAGCGGGGATATCTCCGAGGACAGGCGCTGGGCCGCCAGAACTTCACGATAGAGTTCGAGGGCCTCCCTTGGACGGTTCTGGCGCTGGATCATCAGCGCGAGCCGGGACTGTGTGGACAGGTATTGGGGGGTCGTGCGGCGGCCTTGGCTCTCATAAATGGCGAGGACGTCACGGAGGGTGCGTTCGGCCTCGGCCAGCTGCCCGAGTTCATGCAGGGCCACCGAGTTGTTATAGAGCATGCTGGCCAGCGTGTCAGTCGAGGCGCCTGGGGTGGCTCTCCAGATGCGGATTGCCTCGGCCAGCTTCGGGGTGGCCGCGGCAAATCCGCGCAAGCCCAGGTGCTGGCGGGCCTGGTGCAGCAGCGCCAGAGCCACCCGCGGGTCATCCGGGCCGTACAGTTGCCGCTGCAGGGTCACGGCGTCGGCCCATAGCTCCTCGGCTTCGTCCAAGCCAAGGGTCAGTGAGATGGCTCCCGTTGTGCCGAGAATGGTAGCCAGCAATTCCGGCTGGTCAGCGAGCTCGGTGCGGACACGAGCGGTACCGCGTGTGAGCAAAGTGCGCGCGGAGAGGGTGTCGGCGCGCGGCTCCTGGCTGATGTTGGACCCCTGAAACAAGCCGGTGAGGAACCGGGTGACCTGCTCCGTGCGCAGGATCTCGAGCCTGGTCCGTGCCAACGCAACTTCGGCTCGATCCCGTTCGGCTTCCGCCGCCCTCCGCGCCACCACCGCCATCTGCTGGAGCGAATCGGCGCGCGCGAGGGCGGCCACCGCCGTGTTGCGCTCCGCATCGGCCTGGGCCTGCGCCAGCACCGCGCGGTCGCGCTCGGCATCGGCGCGGAGCGCTTCCTCCTGCGCCGCATCGCGCTGCTGCGCCAGCTCGGCCCCGTGCTGCACCGTGGTGGCCAGCCAGCCAGCGCCGAGCACCAGCGCCAGCGCTGCTGCCGGCGCCACCCAGCGGTGGCGCTGGAGGAACTTCCCGGAGCGGTAGGTCCATCTGTCCGGCCGCGCGGTAACCGGCCGGCCGTCGAGCCACCGGTCGAGGTCGTCCACGAGGGCGCTGGCGGTAGCGTAGCGCCGGGCGGGATCTTCGCGGAGGGCCATCGCCGCAATGCGGGCCAGGTCGCCGGGAACGCCGGCCGGCACGGTGCCCGCCAGCGATTCCGCGTCGGGTCGGCTGCCGGTCATCGTCTCGACCAGGAGCACGCCGAGTTGGAAGACATCGGTGGCGGTACTGACGGGCTCGGCGCGGCGCTGCTCGGGGGCGGCGTAGCGGGGTGTCAGGAGCCGGAGGCCGGTGCGGGTGTCGGCCTCGTCGCTGTTGCTGCCGTCGTCCTCCAGCAGCTTGGCGATGCCGAAGTCGAGCAGCTTGGGCACGCCATCGCCGGTGACGAGAACGTTGGAGGGCTTGATGTCGCGGTGGATGACCAGGTTGCGGTGGGCTTCCTGGACGGCCAGGGCCACACCCCGAAGCAGGCGCACCCGCTCGCGGGGGCTGAGCGATTTGGCGTCGCAGTATGCCGGAAGCGGCACGCCGTCCACGTACTCCATGGCCAGCCAGGGGCGGCCGTCGTCGGTGGAGCCACCATCCACGAGGGCGGCGATGTTGGGATGATTGAGGGAGGCGAGGATGCGCCGCTCGGCTCGGAAGCGACGCAGCAGGTCGTCGGTGTCCAGGCCGCGGCGGAGCAGCTTGATGGCGACGACCTGCCGGAAGTCGCTGCCAGCTCGCTCCGCCAGGAGTACCGTGCCCATGCCGCCGCGGCCGAGGGGCTTGAGGACGGTGAAGGGGCCGACCCGGGCCGGGAGGGGCTCCTCGGTGGCCGCTTCGAGCGCGGTCAGGGCCTGGTTGCCGGAGATGATCGTCGAGAAGGTGCCGGTGGTGCCCGAGGCGGCGAGGAGCTGACGGACGGCTTCCCGCAGCTCCGGGTCGCTGGTGGATTCGCTGAGCAGTCGCTCGCGCGTGTCGGCGGGCTGGTCGAGCAGCTGCTCGAAGAGCGCGTCAATCTCGCGCCAGCGGGACCAGTTCAGGCCCGGCGGCGGGGGGTGGTCAGCCGACACGGCGCTCGTCGAGGGCCACCCGGAGCCAGGCGCGACCGCGCTGCCAGTCGCGGGCGGCGGTGCGCTCCGAGGTGCCGAAGGCGGCGGCGATCTCGGCGTCGTTCAACCCGCCGAAGATCCGGCACTCCGCCACGCTGGCCAGGCGGGGGGCATGTTCGGCAAGTCGTTCCAAGGCCGCCTCCAGGTCGAGGAGTGCCGCGGGGTCCGGGTCGGCCCCCACGAGGTCTTCCCGCAGGGCCACCCGGATCCGGTCGCCCTCGCGCTTGCCGGCGGCGCGGGCGCGAGCGTGGTCCACCAGCACGTGCCGCATGACCGTTGACATGAAAGCGAAGAACTGGGCCCGGCCCTGCCACTCGGGGGCGGTGTCGTCGAGCACGTCGAGGCAGGCCTCGTTGACGAGTGCCGTCGTGTCGAGGGTGTGGCCGGTCACCTCACGGGCAAGATGGCGGCTGGCAATGCGCTTGAGGTCGGGGTAGACCTGCCCGAGCAGGGCATCACGAGCGTCGTGATCCCCCTGGCTCCACGCGGCGAGGAGCGGCTCGATGTCGGCGAGGACTATTGGCATGTCGGTTGGTGATGCTTCCCTGACAATATAGACCCCCCGGCGGTGCCGGGACGACCAGCTCTCGATCCGCATCGGAGCGGGATGAGGGTCAGTTCATGATTCGATCGTGGGGTGGGGCTTGGGCGGTGCGTGGCGGCCGTTTCCCCGGAATCGCGCTCTTCCCTGAGGCGCGAAGAATCCACCAAGCGGGAGGAAATGCATGAGGTATTGCGCGGCTGTTGCTCTCACTCTGGCCGGACTCCTGGCGGCGTCCGGGTGCTCCCGTCCAGACACCGACCAGGAGGGTGGGGCGGAGGCGAATGCCGCGCCGCTAGCCGGCGGGGGGATCTCTGCGGCGTACCTCCACGGCGACTGGTGCCAGCGGTTCACGCCGCCCCGTGACACGGAACGCCCCGATGAAGAGCCGGTGGAGGAGCGCCTGCACCTGCGCTTCGAGCCGACCGGCCGTTTTTCGCTGGGGCGCTCGGTCGAGCGGCTCACATCGCTCGGTGACTGGTCGCTGGACGGCGGCGTGCTGCAGATGCCGGGTAACCCGGTGGCCGGGCGGCCGACCCCCAGGCGCGTCTCCGCCGATGAGTTCCATTTCCAGTTCATGGGGGTGGAGATCCGCGTGAAGCGGGGGCACTGCCCGCCGGAGTAGGCGGGGTACCCCCCGGGCGGGCGGAGATCCGCCGGGTGCCGCTGGCAGAAAACTTTCCGAGTTCCGCTCTAGGAAGTGACCCCTGCCCCTCTGGAGCTGCCCATGTCCCGACCAACCTTCCATCCGGCACGCCTCGGCATCCTCGCGGTGCTGGTCACCCTCCTGCTCCCCGAACCCGCCGACGCCCAGATCGGGCGGCGGATCCGGCAAGCGGCCGAGCGGGCCGCCGAGCGTGAGGTCACCCGGCAGGTCGAGGAGCGGGTCACCAGCGCCATCCGCTGTGCCTTCGACGACATGGCCTGCATCAGCCGCGCCGAATCGGACGGCCGGGACGTGGAGTACGTGGACGACTCGGGCCGAGTCCTGACCGGCGCCGACGGCAACCCGATCACCGACCGCAACGCGGCGGCCCAGGCCACGGCGGTCCGTCCTGGCCAGGGGGCCTGGGCCGCCTGGGACTTTGTCCCCGGCGACACGGTGCTCTTTGCCGATGACTTCACCAACGACCGTGTGGGTGACTTCCCGCGCCGCTGGGAACTGATCTCTGGCAACTACGAGATCGTGGAGTGGGAGGGGGGCCGCTACGTCCGGGTCACCGGCGATGGCCAAGTGGCGATTCCGCTGCCGCGAACGCTGCCCGAGAAGTTCACGGTGGAATTCTCGGTGAGTCTTGGCCACGGCAATTCGATGCTTTCCCTGACGACGGCCCCGTATGCCACCACGGGGGCACGACGCTCTGAGTTCAGGGGGAGCCGGGTCTACTGGGCCTGGGCACGGGCCGGCATCCTGCCGGAGGGGAACCAGGGGCCAAGCGTGGAAACCACAGTGGACAACAAGCGCTACGCTGATCATGTGCTGCCGGTGCGGGTCATGGCCGACGGCGACCACATGAAGGTGTACTGGGACGACCGGCGGATCGCCAACGTGCCCAACGCCGTCTTTCCGCGCTCGGACACCCTCTATCTCTCGTTCCGCTGGACGCGCGAGGCCACGCCCGCGCTGATCGGCCCGATCCGGATCGCCGGGGGCGGACTGGACCTTTACGACCGCCTGGCGCGTGACGGCCGCGTGGCCACGCAGGGGATCCTCTTTGCCAGCGGCAGCGACCGGCTGCGGCCCGAGTCCACCCCGGTGCTGGGGGAAATCGTGGGGATGCTGCAGGAGCACCGCGATCTGCGGCTGCGGATCGAAGGCCACACCGATGATGTGGGCGAGGAGGCGTTCAATCAGGCGCTCTCGGAGCGCCGGGCGGCCGCGGTCAAGGCGTGGCTGATGGCGGATGGGCAGATCGCCGCCGACCGGCTGGAGATCGCGGGGTTCGGCGAAAGCCGGCCCGCCGTGCCGGGCACCACGCCCGAGGCCCGGCAGCAGAACCGGCGCGTGGAACTCGTTGACCTGAGGCCGCGGTGAGCCGGGGCGTGCCGGGCGCCGCAGGGCGCATGGGTGCCGTCGTGGCGCTGCTGGCCGGGATCGCATCGAGCGCCTCGGCGCAGCTTGGCACCTCGAGCCTGGCGCCGGAATGGGCCGAGGAGCAGCGGGTGTATGCCACGACCGCCGCGTTCTGGGCGGATTCGCTCGGAATGGCATGGGATGGGGAGGACACGGTCACACTGCGGATTCGCGTGGTGGAGATCGTGCAGGGTGAACCCGATCGGTATCTGGCCGGTGGAAGCCTGCTGATGGAGCCGGGCAGCCGGTTGGTCGTGCTGGAGGACCTGATGCCCGCGGCCCTGGTGGGCCGGGGTGCGGAGATCCTGCGCTGGGACCAGGGCTGGGGCATGCCGGCGACCATCATGGGGCCGAGTGGGTGGGACGCGGACGTGCTCAGGGCGGGGATGCGCGAAGGGTTCACCGTGGACTGGACCAGGGAGGCGTTACTGGTGGTGGTGTTCACCGCGGTCGAGGAGCGCGACCTGCGCGAGATGCGGGTCGTGCCGATGTTCCTGGTGCGGCCGTTCGTGATGGAGCCGGAGGAGCCGCCGGCGCGCTGACGGGCTTGCGGCTACGACGGCACCCAGATGGTCCTGGCCCGCACCAGTTCGGTGCCGCGCGGCAGGTCGAGCTCCGTGCGCGACTTGGTGTAGAAGGCCAGCCCCTTGTAGCTCGTCAGGTACCGGTAGTCCTGCCAGATGACACCCCCGGCGGCGTGCATCACGAGCGCCCCCTGCTGGCGGCTCAGGAGATCCTGAAAATCCCGCGGCTCCACCCGCACGATCGCGCCGGAGGCCTTCACCGCCTGGATCATGGCCGCCTGTGCGGCCGCTGCCCCGCCTCCGCCCATCCGGTCACTCCTCAAATCAGCCCGGATCGGGACCGCCGTCCGTTCCCGGTGGTTTTCCTCGGGCGAGCCGGGGCAGGATCGTCCGGTGTGCCACCACTATCAGCGCTGCCAGCAGCAGGGCGAAGCCGAAGACAGCGAGCGACCCCCGGAGCGTGTTCATGGCCTGCGGTGCCACCACCAGGGTGATCGCCAGCGCCAGCATGATGACCCCACCCACGAGCTTGAGCAGCCGACCATGTTGCTCCTCGAAGCGGCTGCGCTTCAGGGTGACCACCACTGCCGTGAAGACGGCGAGCTCATCAAGCAGATAGACCATGATGTAGGTCGCCAGCAGGAATCCGAACTCCTGCCCGGTGGCCTGGCCGGCCACGAGGCCTGACCACAGCACCGGGAACCCGGCGGTACAGGGCAGCTCGACCAGGGTGATCCCGGCCGCCAGGACCATGGTGGCCCCGATCAGGGCCGGCGCGGAGCGCGACGTTCCCACGACATCGCGAATGCCGCGGTAGATCCCCGGCTTGCGCGAGTCCGGGATCGTCAGGGACACGCCGGCCTTGTACCAGAAGTAGTCCTTGATGTTGATGAGGCCGAAAACGCCGGCGACGGCGGCCACCACTCCCCGGACCCATGGGGTGAACCCCACGAAGGACAGCACGGTGAAGAGTCCGGCGATGAACAGCCCATAGATCAGCGCGGTGACCGCCAGGAAGGTGCCGCCGACCAGGAGGATGCGCGCCCTCGAACCCGAATTGATGACGATGCCGAGCAGCAGGGTGAGGACCCAGAGCGAACAGGGATTGAACCCGTCGATGAATGCGATCAGGATCGTGGAGGTCAGGAGCGAGTGGCGCGTGAGGTCCACCGGACCGAGAAACGGCAGGCGGACGGTGGTGCTGGTCATCTCGGAGGGAGGTGGCGCCGGTCCGTTCTGCAGTGCGTGCCGGACGACCGCTTCGATCTCCGCCGCCACGTCGCTGGAGAAGCCCACCCAGGCCCGGCCCAGCAGGAACGTCACCGGCACCTGATCGGCCCGGAGCCCGTGCGCGGCGGCCACCTCGGCGAACCGGGCACGGTTCGCGGCATCGTGCCAAACCTCGAACTCGGCGACCTGGACCTGCGGGTGCCGCGCGGACAGGCCGGCCAGCCACTGCCGCTCCGCCTCGCAGTGGGGGCATTCCCGGCCGTAGAACAGCGTGACCGGAATGGTGTCCGCCTGGGTGGCGGCCGCCGGCAGCGGTGCCACCAGCGCGGCGAGCAGGACCAGGATGCGGCTCGAGCCAGCAACGGATCGAAGCGCCATCGTCAGCCCGGACATACCCCGTACGCACCGATCCTTACGGCACCATCCCCTCACCCTTCAGGTACCGGTCGAACCACCGCCCCAGCCGCTCCATGAAATCCACCTGATGGGCACGGTCCCGCAGGCCGTGCGGCTGGCGGGGGTAGATCACCAGTTCGGTCGGCACGCCCTTCATGCGCAGCGCCTGGTGGAATTCCATCGCCTGCGCCGGGTGCACGCGCTCGTCCGCTCCGCCGGTGGCCACCAGTGTCGGGGTGTTCGCCTGGTTGATATGCGCCAGCGGGGAGCGATCCCAGTACTGGCCGGGGTTGTCCCACCAGTACTGGTCCCAGTGCACCAGCGACATCTCGTCCGGGATGTCGGTGGTGCCGGTGAACGAGGTCCAGTTGCTGATCCCCGCGAAGAACGCCGCCGCCTTGAACCGCTCGGTGTGGCGGGTGGCCGCCCAACCCGCGAAGAAGCCGCCGTAGGAGGTACCGCTGATTCCCACCCGGCCGGCATCCACGATCCCGCGTGCGGCCAGATGGTCAATGCCGGCAAGCACGTCGTCGAACTCCTTGCCACCGAGGTCGCGGTGGTCGGCCTTGCTGAACGCCACGCCGCGGCCCGCCGAGGCGCGGTAGTTGGGCAGCAGCACGGCGTACCCCATGCCGGCCAGCAGCTGGGCGGGGTAGAGCGAGCGCGTCGTCCAGCCATCAAGGTCCACACCTTCAGGACCGCCGTGCGGCAGGATGGCGAGCGGGTACCGCACGCCCTCGCGGTAGCCGGCGGGGTAGACGAAGACCCCCTCGATCCGCAGGCTGTCGGGGCCCCGCCACTCCATCGTCTCCTGACGACCGAGCGCGACGGCGCTGAGCCATTCATTGTGCCGAGTGACGCGGGTGAGGGCGCCGGTGCGCGCGTCGCCGCGGAACACCTCCGCCGGATGCTGGGCGGTGCTTGCCGCCACCACGAACGCCTGCATGCGCTGGTCGAAACTCGGCGCGGTGAACACCTCTGCGCCGCCGCCGGCGATTCGCTGGATGGGCCCGCCCGCCGCCGGCACCCGGCTGAGCATGGTCCGAGTGCCCATTGATCCCTGGAACCAGATGGTGCGCGCGTCGAGCCAACCGACGTTGTCCACTGAGGCTTCGAGCCCCTGGGTGAGCAGCCGGAGGCCGTTGCCGTTCCGCTGGACCACATAGACACTCTGCGCCAGCGGGTCGTTGCGGGTGGTGGCGGCCAGGAAGGCAAGCTGGGTGCCGTCGGGAGACCAGGCCATTCCGGCGAGCTTGCCGGGAGTGGGGATCAGGAGCGAAGGAGTGCCGCCGGTTGCGGCGACAGTCATCAACCGCCGCTCCATCATGTCAGCATCAACCGAGGCGCCTTCGGTGACCTGGACCGCGAAGCCGTTGCCATCGGGCGTCCACACGAAGGAGCGCACGGTCATGGTTGCCGGGGTGATGGCGGCGGGCTGCCCGCCAGCCACGGGCTGTACCCAGAGCCGGGTGTGGCGCGGGTGGGCACCGACCACCGTCATGTCAAAGCCGAGCCGACGGCGCTCCGCCAGCTCCGGGGCTTCGGGCTCGAGGGCAGTGTAGGCCACGCGGTCGCTGGTGGGGCTCCACGCGTAACTGGTGACGCCGGTGGGGGAGCTCGTGAGCGGGCGCGGGTCGCCCCCCGCGGCGGCGATCGCGTACACCTGGGTCTGCGGGTTTGCCTCCAGGCGCGCGGTGAAAGCCAGCCAGCGCCCGTCGGGCGACCACTTCGGGCTGGAGGCGGTGCGTGGCGCGGAGATGACCGGCCGTGGCTCCCCACCGGCGGCGGGCACCACCCAAAGCTCCGTGTAGGCGCCGCCGGGGGCCTCATCGGCGCTCCGCATCCGGGTGAGGGTGTACGCCACCTGGCGCCCATCCGGGCTCAGCTCGGCGGCGGTGACGGTCTGCAGCTCCATGACCTGCTCGATGCTCATACCGCCCTGCGCGTGCAGGGACAGCGGCAGCGCGATGGTGACGAGCAGGGCGAGGCGCAGGGCTGTGCGCAGGGTGGCGGGCATTGGTGTCCTCCGGGTCATCTGTGGACGCATTCCTCGATGGTGCGAAACGCCAGTCTCGGCCCTACGGGGCGGCTGGCGTGGCGGCCTCATCAGTGGCAAGAGTCTGGAGATAGCGGTACACCGCATGATGTTCGTACGCCGTCATGTGGCTGAACCGGCTGCGCGCCACCCCGGCCATCAGCCCCAGCTCGCGGCCGCCCAGCCCCACCCCGGAGTACAACAGGTGGGAGAACTGTCCCTCGGTAAAGCCCGCCACCATGGCCAGACTGGGGGAACCGCCCTCGCCGCGCAGGTCCAACCCGTGGCATTCAGTGCAGATGGTCCGAGCCAGGTAGGCCCCGAAGCGGACGGTATCCCCAGGCTCGGGGGCCAGGCGCGGCGCATCGTGATCAATCCGATCCGCCTCGGTGTTGAACTGGCCGATCACCAGCCCCAGGCGTCCCATCGGGCCGACGCGCATCGGCAGGATCTCGCGGTCCACCACCGGCTGCGAGCGCGCCCAGGCAATGATGGCGGCGATGTCATCATCGCTCAGGTGGTAGAACATGGTGGACGGCATGGCGAGCAACCCGCGTCCGTCCCGCGCCACCCCGTGGCGGATGGCGCGGTACAGCTCGGCGTCCGAATACGCGGGCAGCAGCGTGGTGAGGTTGGGTGCCGGCAGCACCGCGACGCTCGGGTCATCGAAGAATGGCCCACCACCGAGGTCACCCTCGTGACAGCCATTGCAGCCGCGGATCGTTCCCAGCCGCACCCCGACAGCCACGATGCTGTCGGTGATGGGCGCCGAGAAATCCGTGAGCGGGACCTCATGCACCCTGGTCAGGATCCGGTGGGACTGGATATAGACACCCGCTGCCGCCACGAGCAGCAGCCCCACCAGCACCCCAAGGACGATACCGAGCCACTTCACCACGCGATTCATGCGGACACCCGGTTCAGGACGGTTTCTCTAGTCATGCGACAATCCGGTTCCCCGTTCCCTGTGGGCGCACAGAGGTGCGCCCCTACTGTTTCCCGTGGGCGCACAGAAGTGCGCCCCTACGATCACCCCCGCCCCGGCATCCCGTAGCCCAGCGCCGCCGCCATCACGGACAGCATCACGCTCGCCATGATATACGCGGTGCCCCGCCCCCAGGCGCCCGACTCGAGCAGCGCGAGCGTCTCGACACTGAAGGTCGAGAAGGTGGTGAAGCCGCCGCACACCCCGGCGGTCAGGAAGGCGCGGGTGGCCGGGGTCATGGCCTGCGGATCTACCCCGATCCGCAGGATGACACCAATGGCGAAGCAGCCCACCACATTGATGACCAGCGTCCCGACGGGAAACCCGATCCCCGGTCGCTGCAGGAGCATCCCGAGCAGATAGCGCCCGACGCCTCCGATGGCGGAGCCGAGCGCCACCACCAGGACGTTGGTCATCGTGGTGCGAGGATCCCGTGGTCGCGATGCGCCATGCCAAACTCGTTGGCCGCATCAATGAAGGCCTGGAAGAGCCCCCGGGTCTTCGGATCCGTCTCCTCGAACATCTCCGGGTGCCACTGGACGCCGAGCACCCACTGGTCGCCCGGAGTCTCGACCGCCTCGATCAGGCCGTCGGGGCTGTGGGCGCTGGCCAGCAATCCGTCGCCGAGCGTCTTGATGGCCTGGTGGTGCATGCTGTTGACCAGGAACGACTCCGCGTCGTAGGCACTGCGCAGCATCGACCAGGGGGCCACGGTGACGGGATGGGCGTGGAAGTCCCGTGCGTACCCCGCCGTCGGGAAATAGTCGTGCTTCTGCGCGTCCTGGACCTGGTCGGCGATATCCTGCCAGAGGGTGCCGCCGCGGACGACGTTGAGGACCTGCAGGCCACGGCAGAGCCCGAAGAAGGGCATCCCCTCTTCCAGCGCCCAGGTGGTGAGCTGCATCTCCACGAGGTCGCGGGCATCGTCGGTGCGGCCGAGTCGCGGGTGGACTGGCTCGCCATAGTGGGAGGGATGGACATCCACGCCACCGGCCACCAGCAGGCCGTCGAGGCGCCGGTAAATCTCGCGCAGGGTGTCGAGGTCGTCATGGAGGAGCGGGATCATCCACGGCACCGCGCCCACGGCGGTGACGGCGTGGTAGTACCGGCGGTTCATCACCCAGGAGTGGGGCAGTCCCTCCGGGATGCCGTCAATGGCCTGCAGGGTCTGGGTCGGAATGCCGATGACCGGTCGTCGTGTCACGCTACCCCCTCCGCAGTTTCGCGGACCAGCAGGTCCACGACCGCCTTCAAGTCTCCCGTGCGCCGGAACTCCGTCATCTGCCGGTCGGCGCTGGTGCCGTTGGCCAGGATGTAGAGGGCGTACTCCACATCGCGCCGGCTGCCGAGCTCGTCCACCACGTCGCCCAGGAACCATTCCACCATCTCGGCGATCAGGTCACGGGCGGGGAACTCCTCCTGCTTGCCGAAGTCGATCATCTTGCCGTCGAGCCCGTAGCGCACCGCCCGCCACTTGTTTTCCTCGATCAGGGCCACCGAATAGTCGCGCCAGGAGAGGTTGTCGCGGCGCAGCTTGTAGAGCTTGGCCACCATCGCCTGGAACAGCGCCGCAATGCAGACCGCCTCGTCCACGCGCGGGCAGACATCACAGATGCGGAACTCCAGCGTGGGGTAGTTCCAGCTCGGCCGCACATCCCACCAGAGCTTGGACGCGTTGGGGATGGCGTTGGTGGCCACCATCACGCGCACCAGTTGCTCGAAATCCGCCCAGCCACTCATCCGCCGCGGCATGCCGGTGCGCGGGAAGCTGCGGAAGACCACGCTGCGGTACGACTTGAGGCCGGTGGGCCGGCCCATCCAGAACGGCGAACTGGTGGAGAGGGCCAGCACATGGGGCAGGAAGTACCGGCACATGTTCATGGCGTCGATCACGAACTCACGGTCCTCGACCCCGATGTGCACGTGCATCCCGAAGATCAGCAGCGCCTGCGCCAGGTCCTGGAGGTCCTCGCGCACGCCAATATAGCGCTCCAGCGGGGTGATCTCCTGTTCCATCCAGCTGGAAAAGGGATGGCTGCCGGCCGCCGCGATCACCAGGCCCTGCTTGGCCGCCAGGCCCATGACCAGCTTCCGCAGCCGGACCAGTTCCGCCCGGGCCTCCGCCGGCGTGTGGCACACCTTGGTGCCGACCTCGACCATCGACTGGTGCAGCTCGGGCTTGATCTCGCCGAGCACCAGCGAGTCCTCCTTGAGGATCTCGGTGATGTACGAGCGGAGCTCCCGGGTCACCGGATCGATGATCTGGTACTCCTCCTCGATGCCGATGGTGAGGGATGGTGGTTTCATGTGCGATCCGAAAGTGGGATGGGAACAGCCTGGCCCGCGAACGGGTTGCGCACCATGGATGGTAAGCGGGAACTGCCAGCGCACTGTGAGTCGGACGCGATTGGCGCGGGGTAAGCGGGAACTGCCAGCGGGCGCGGTTCCCGCTTACCGGGTGACGGATTCGTTTCGGGAGCGGGGGGCAGGCAGTTCCCGCTCACCGCTCGTGGGACCCCGTCCGCCCGCGGAGAGTGCAGTTCCCTCATGCTCCAACCACGAACGTCGGCACCGTGCTCCCCCCGCCCGCCGTGACGTTCACCAGCGCGGCACTGCTGATCCGGCTCAGGCAACCATCCACGTGGGTGCCGCCCTGCACGAAGGGCGCGGTGTCCACGATCCGGTCGGCAAAGACCAGGTTGGCTCCATCCATGCTCGGGAAGGACTCCGAGGGCAGCCCGATCCGCTCCTGCACGATGAACGGCTCCGCCACGGCGCGGCGCACCGCGACCTCCCATTCGGCATCGCTGACCTCCCACCCCAGCACGATGCCGGCGCCGCCGTAATCATCGTTGGGCTTGAGCACCATCTGGTCCCGGGCCTGGAGGATGTGGGGCAGCAGGTCCACCTCGCGGCCATGGAACGTCGTGTGCCGCTCCTCCACGAGCCGGGTCCACGGCACATGTTCGTTGATCGCCGCCTGCTCCGCGGCGCGAAACAGGCGGGCGTTGCGCTCGTCGCTCAACACCGCCAGGCTGGCCTTCTTGTGCAGCAGCTTGCAGGCAAACGGATTCACCATGCAGACGGCGTGGTCGCGCACCGCGCGCACCAGCGGGCTGTCCAGCCCCTCGCGTCCCACCAGTTCCGCGATCAGGACCCGCTTGTAGACCAGGTCCACCTTGTGGCCACCCACCCAGAGGGCGCCGCCACGATACTCCGCCTCGCGCACGTCCGCCACGATGCAGGGGTAGCCCATCGCCTCGAAATATGCCTGCCAGAGCAGGAATTCGCTCCAGGTGGGGACATCCGGCCAGTCCAGGATGGCAATGGAGGGGCGGTCCCGCCGACCCGACCAGCGGTGCCAGGCGTCGAGGATGGCGTGCAGGGCGGGCGCCCGGGCAGGGAGCCCACGGACGTCGAAGCGACTCATCACCGGCCGCATGGCGGGGAGCGCCTGAAAGAGCTCCACCAGGGCGTCGTTGTAGGCCGCGCCGGCCGGCGTCTCCGCGTTGTACTCCGTCACCTTGAAGGAGCCACCCGCGGGGTCGAAGAAGGCATCGACCCGACCCAGCGGCGAGGCGCCGGCCTCCAGCATGGGGCGGTCGCCCTGCGCCAGCTCGGCCTCCCACGGCTCCGGGCGGAACTGGGCCATGACGGAAGGGTCGGCCAGCGCCGCGGTGTGGGCGCGAGCAAAGGCGGCGAGCAGCAGCGGGATGCGCCCCCGCAACTGGGCGTACTCCGCCGTGGTCAGGAAGCGGGGGCGCAACACGGTGCACAGCGGCCGCGTGCCGAAGACCAGCCCGCGGCGGCTGAGTTGGCCGGTCAGCCACTCCCACGATTCCGCGGCGAGCGAGGGGGTCAGGGCATCGTGGTAGGCGGCAATCACCGCGGCGCCGGTGGGGGGCCTCACCACCGGATCAGGCTCGCGTGCCGGGCAGCGGACGGCCCTTGAGGAAACTGTTCCAGCCCGCGGTGCCCATGCCCGACGGATGCAGGGCCAGGTCAATCGCCAGGTCGGCCATGGTCCGCACCACCCAGTCGAAGTGCGCCGGGGTCAGGGAATAGATGTCCATGTCCGGCGCCGGGTTCATGAAGTCAATCGCGTAGGGAATGCCGT
The DNA here is from genome assembly GCA_046260395.1 of Gemmatimonadales bacterium. Classification (GTDB taxonomy): domain Bacteria; phylum Gemmatimonadota; class Gemmatimonadetes; order Gemmatimonadales; family GWC2-71-9; genus JAWXBA01. Next base: position 44,804 of record JBHEPH010000003.1, on the reverse strand, counting down.
CACGGATGGCAAACTCGATGGAGTTCATGTCGTAGCCGAGGGCCCGGACCAGCTTGCGGGCGTCCTGCACGATGCGGGTGTGCACCGCGCCGGGCAGGAAGTCGAGCTCCTGGTGGTAGACGCGGGTCTTGGGATCGTACTTGATGACCCGGATCTCCGACTGCCCGATGCAGAGGCAGCGCACGAACTCTTCCCACGCGATGAACTCCTGCACGATCATCGTAAGGAGGCCGGAGTGGTCGTAGTGGTGGATCAGCTCATCCATGTCCTGGCAGACATACACATCCCTCCAGCCGCCGCCGTGCGCATCCTTGAGGATGCAGGGGAAGCCGATGTAGTCGGCCAGCGCCTGCCAGTCGAGCGGAAAGTCCAGGTTGCGGAGGCTCTCGCTGTGTACAATGCCGGGGATGTACTCCTTGTTCGGCAGCACCGCGGTCTTCGGGTGGGCCACCCCGAGGGAATCCGCCAGCGTGGCACCGAAGAACTTGTCATCGGCCGACCACATGAACGGGTTGTTGACGACCGTGGTGCCCCGCAGTGCGGCGTGCTTGAGCCAGGCGCGATAGAACGGCACCTCGTGGCTGATCCGGTCAATCACCACGGCGTAGCGCGCCGGATCGTCCATGTGCGGGGCGCCGAGCTTGACGTACTCGGCCACCACGCCAGTGTGGCGACCGTTGACCTCCTCGATGAAGGCGGGGGGCCAGGACCATTCGCGGCCGACGATCAGGCCGATGCGGACGGGTTCAGACATGGGGCCTCAGGACGGGGAGCAGGGAGCAGGGAACAGAGAACGGGGAGCAGGGAGCAGGGAATGGGTAATGGGGACCAAGGGCCATCTGGACATCGGAGTCATCCCGAAGCCCACGGAGTGGGCGAGGGATCTTGTTACCCGGGCACCGTCGCCTGGGCAGGCCACCAGCACCGCCGACAAGATCCCTCGCTCGGACCTGACGGTCCTCCCTCGGGATGACTCCGATGTCCGGGTGGGCCCCGTTCCCTGTTCCCTGGTCCCCACCATTTCAGTCATGCCCCCCCACGTACATCCGGATCATCTTCTCCCAGTACGGCCAGTCGTGCGACCAGCCGTCCCAGAGGCGCAAGGCGTTGCCGATCCCCTTGCTCCAGAGGATGCCGGAGAACTGGGTGTTGTTGGCGCATGCGGGGTCGTCCCGCCCGATCGCCAGGATGATGTCCTGGCGGCGGAAGGCCTCGAGTCGGGCCGGCTCATGCTCGTGTGCCATGAACGCGTACGGATTGCAGGCGTAGACATTGGCGTCGGTGTGGCCATCGGTCATCTGGGTGATGTCGTAGAGCCCGCTCATCCCGATGATCCGGTGCACCAGGTCCGGATGCCGGAGCCCGAAGCAGACGGCGTGATACGCCCCGAAGCTGGCGCCGGTGGCGATCACGAATGGGTTCGCGTTGACGGACTCGGTAAACGGCAGCACCTCGCCGGTCACGTACTGGTCGTACTGCAGGTGGCGCCAGGCCATCGCCCCCGGGTGGAGGGCCTTGTTGTACCAGCTCTCGTCGTGCACCTGGTCCAGGCAGAACATCTGCAACCACCCCTGCTCGAGGTGGTCCCGGAGCACCTCGTGCATCCGGCGATCCGGCCACTCCGCATGGGTGCCGAGCGTGGTGGGAAAGACTAGCAACCGCGCACCGGCATGCCCGAAGACCTGCAGGGTCATGTCGCGGCCCAGGGATGGGCTGTGCCAGGTGCGCATTAAGTGCTTCACGACCGCTCCTTAGGGGGCCAGCAGGAAGGGCAGCGCCCGCTCGAGCCGGCGTGCCCAGGCATGTTCATGGTGGCTGGCCCCCTCCTCCTCCAGATAGGAGAGGTCCGCATCCAGCACGGCGCCCTGCGACACCCAGAGGTCGCGCAGGCGCCGGACATCCTCCACCGCCTCCTCACCCTCGTCCGTGCCGACATCGAGGTGCACCCTGGCCGGCCGGCGTCTGGTCTCGAGCCAGTCGAGGATCGCCGCATCAGCGAACCAGAGCGCGGGGCTCTGGATCAGGGCCCCAGCGAATATGTCGGGGTGCCGACAGGCACCGTAGGCGCTGATCAAGGCGCCGAGTGAGGAGCCACCGAGGATCGTCGCTGCGGGCCTGGGGTCAGTGGGGAAGTCCCTGTCCACCAACGCTTTGACCGTCTCGATCAGGAACGCCAGGTAGCGATCGCCCCCGCCACCCCCGTGGATGATATCGCGAAACGGGCTGTACTCATAGCGCCGGAACCGGCCGATGTTGGGGACGCCCACCACGATCGCCTCGTGCCCCGCCGCCGCCAGCCGGCCCAGGATCTCCAGCAACCCCCACGGCTCCACATAACTGGTGGTGTCGTCAAACAGATTCTGGCCATCCTGGAGGTAGACGACCGGGTAGCGTCTGGTGGTCCCGAAGGTCGCCGAGGCTGGCATGGCAACGAGAATGTCGCGATAGTTCCGTAATTGCGGACTCAGGACCCCGCGCCGCACCAGCAGGGTGGGCGTGGTGGCGGTGGTATTCGCGGTGGCTCCGGGAGACTCGTCCCAACCCTCTGGTCGCATCGCCAGCAAGCTAGCCGCCCGCCGGTTCCGCGTCACCCTGTCTCGATTGGGAAGGTCCCGCCATGGTGCAGCCGAGGATCTCCGGGAAGCTCGTTGCCTGTGCCCTTGCGCTGGCCTGCCTGCCCCCGCTGCTCGTGGCCCAGGACGACGTGGGGCAACGCTCCATCGCCCTCACCGCCCACGCGGGGTTGCAGAGCCCCAGCGCTGATCTCTTCCGCGACGGGCGGCTCGGGGGTGGGTGGCACCAGGACGGCGGCTGGCAGGTCGGCGGCGGGGTCGTCGTGCCGCTGCTGAGCCGCGTGGCCGGGGAGGTGATCGTTGGCTGGGGATCCACCACCCTCGAGGGGTACGGGGCCAATGCGTGGGAGGGGTTCAGCGGGGGAAGCCGGCTGCTTGAGTTGACGGGTCGCCTGATGGTCCGCTTCACGCCCGAGAGCCGGACGGTGTCCGTCTCGCTGCTGGCGGGCGGCGGGATGCTCTGGCAGTCGTTCGATTCACCGCAGCAGACTTGGCTCGGGGCGGCAGGGCGGCAGAGCCGCGCCTGGCCCACGGCGGTGGGCGGGGTCCAGGGGCGGTTCCGCCTGAACCACCAGCTGTCGCTGACCGCCGCCGTGGAGCAGCACTTCTACACCGCGAAGTTCACCGGCTCGCTGGCGTCGGAGATTGCCCAGCGCGACACCCGGATCAGCCTCGGGCTGCACCTGCCGCTGGGGTGGCAGTAGCCCGGGTCTCGGCGCTTCCTACCTGGCCGGCGGCACCGGGACGCGCAGCACCCGCACCCCGCCGGTGTCCCCCACCGCCGTGACCGTGGCCAGGAGCTCCTGACCGGCGCGCGTCATTCGCAGGAAGCCGGCGTTGCGCGCCTGGGCGGTATGATAGACCACTGCCGGAGTGCCCAGGCTGCCCTCGGGACTGACCCGCACCATTCGCCACTCCGCCTCGCGCTCGCCCGTGCCCTCCAGCCAGGCCACGATGGCAGAGCCGTCCTCCTCCACCAGCAGGTCGGGGCGGCCGATCGGCTGGCCGGCATCGAGTCGCACCGGTTCCCCGAATGACGCGCCCCCATCGGTGGACCAGGCGAACATCACCCGCGGGGTCTCGTCGCCCTGGGTGTACCAGGCCAGGCCCACGCGGTCACCGGCGGCGCCCAGTGCCGGGCCGTTGACCGGGCAGGCGCGGTGGACCCAGCCGTCGTCGGCCACCAGCGTGGGGGCCTGCCAGGCGCCATCCGCGAAGCGGACCACGCCGATGTCCCGCACTTCCTCGGCGCTGCGATCACGGTAGGTGGCCACCATTCCGCTGGCGGTGCGGATCAGCCGGGCCTGGCAGCATTCGCAGGTCATCTCATCGAGGACGATCTCGGGCGCCATGGTCCCCTCGGCCAGCAGGGTGCCGAAGCGCAGCTGCATCGGCCCGCCATGTTCGCCGCCCATTGCGTTGCCGTCCAGCCAGACCATGTCCACGCCGCCGGAGGCGTTGGCCCGCATCTCCGCGAACCCGTGCTCGGTGGACGAGGTGTCGGCATGGGCGCGGATCGGGGCGCTCCAGGTCCGTCCCTGGTCGGCGGAGGCGGAGAGCATCACATGGTAGGCGTAGGGGCGCGGCGCGGTCTTCTCGAGCCAGTGGACCACCCAGCGGCCGTCACTGGTCTCGACCACCGAGGGAAAGTCCGCCCAGTTCACGAAGAACCGGTCGTGCTCGGCGACGGTGCGTGGCTCGGACCAGCTGCCGCCCTGGCGCACGGCGATCCGCAGGGCGGAGGCCTCGTCGGCGGCGGGCTCGAACCAGGTCAGGATTGCGCCGCCTTCCCGGGTTGGCGTCAGGAAACTCTTGCCGCTGCCCGGAGGGCCGGCGAATTCGAGGGCTAGCTCGGACGGGGGGGCAACCGAGGAACAGGCCAGAGTCAGGGCTACCAGAAGGGACGTGTATGAGGTCCGGGGCACGGCACTCTCCGTTCGGGACGCCGGGGAATATGGCAGGGAAGCTGGAGGACCGCGAGCAACGGATGCCGGTGGTCTCACGCGGAGGCGCGGAGAACGCGGAGGGGTGAATGGGAAGGACGTCGAGTGCGGAGCGGTTACGCCCAAGAAGTTTTTGAATCATGGATCAACAACGACACCCCATCGCACGCTTTCTCCGCGTACTCCGCGTCTCCGCGTGAATCTCTTGCGGCGATCCGCACGCGCAACGCCAGCCGCCCAACACCCGTTGGTGCCTGGAATGGGTTCGCGCGGAGCCGCGGAGAGCGCGGAGGGGTGAGTGGGAGGGGTTTCAAGTTCGCGCTCGCCACCCTCTCCACGTCAGCTGCCCCGCCCGCCGAGGCTCAGCGTGGCGCGCCGGCTCCGGGCTGGTAGAGCGAGGGGAACCGGTGGGCCCGGAAGATGTAACCTGGCGACTCAATTCTCCAGACGACCGCCCCCGAGGCATCGTATTCCTCCACCTTGGCGCCGCTTCCGAAGGTGACCAGCAGCCGATCACCGGGAAGGGCCTGAGCCGTGCCGCCCAGACCAGCGAGGGTCGGGGGGGTCGAGGTGAACGCACCGGTGAGGCCCACCGACTTCGCGGTGGAGTTGTAGGTGTACCATTCGGCCCGGCTGAACGCCGGGTCGTGGAAGTTGTCGAGCAGGAGGAGCCGACCCTGCGGCATCGCGCGCACCCCGTGCTGGCGGGAGAAGGCCGGGGCGGGTGCACCGGTGACCGTGAACTGGTTGCGCGTGCCGCCCATCCGCCAGAGGACCTGTCCGGTCTGGGTATTGATCCGGGTGATCTCGCTCAGATTGCGGAATGACACCAGCAGGTGGCCCTCGGCGTCCAGGTCCAGCGCGTTGCCATGGGTCCAGTTCACCGTCTGCCCGGAACGCTCGCTCGGCGGCAGGTCAAGGAGCTCGAAGTGATCGAAGGGGCTCCACTCAAACAGCAGCGCCCCGGCGGCGCTGACGTGCTGGAAGACCGTGCCGGTGACCTGCGCGGCGTCCACCCCCCCGGACCCGGCGAGGTTGATCACGCGGGTCTCGTCACACATCAGCCAGTAGCTGCCGTCCGGCCTGGCCAGGACGTCGTGGAACCGCGACACCAGCCCACCCGCGCAGCCGATGGTGCGAATGACATTGCCAAGGGCATCGAGCTCAAGCCAGGGAGCGGCGGTGCTTCCCTCCCAGAGGGGTGGACGGACCGTGTATCGGCCCGTCACTTGCGGCTGAAAGTTGAGCCCGACGCCCTCCGGGAAGTGGCGGTACCAGACCACGCGTCCGGCGTTGTCGATGACCAGGCCGTATTCGCCTCTGGCAAAAGCCACGTACCCCGGCGAGGGGGCCGGCCCGAGGGCCACGAACTGTGGGAGATTCCCGGGGAGCGGGCCGGTGACCAGCGCCAGTGGATCGCCCACGATCACGTGCCCGCCACCATACGCCACCACTTCGAAGGCATGACTGGTCGAGGCGGCCAGCCCGAGCACGGGGACACTGGCCTGGCCACCCGTCACCAGCACGGCAGGGGTCAGGGCGTCGCGTGGGGCGCCTGCCGGACCATGCCGGACCGCCACGCTGTCGGCATCAGCCACTGACACGTTGACCACGGCGCTCAACACGTTGTGGGGGTTGGCCGCCACGCTGCTCGCGGTGATGACGGGGGGCGGGCCGGTGGGGGTGACGAGGTCCCCCCCGCAGGCAGCACTCAGCGCCAGCGTGATGGCCACGCCGAGCCGGCGACCCGCGTACTTCAGGTGTACTGCTCCCGACACAATCGTCTCCTCCTGTAGTGTCCCGTGTGGCTCGCCGGCCGCCGCCTAGTGCCCCGCCGCGTGCCCGTCCTTGCGGGGATCGGAGGCTGCCGCCCAGCCGCGCGGCAGCTTGACGATAATCTGGGCCCCGCCAAATGACAGCCGCCCGCCGGTGACCGGATCGTGCCCCAGGGCACGCAGGCCATCGCGAACGCCGTCGCCGAAGACCGACTCGAGTTGTACCCGCAGCCCGCTGCCATGGTTGAACCGCGGCGCATCGGCTGCCTCCTGCGGGTCCATCCCGAACAGCAGCATGTTGAGCAGCACCTGGACATGGCCCTGCGGTTGGTGGCCACCACCCATCACCCCGTAGCTCATCCACGGCTCCTCGCCGGCGTCGGTCACCCGCGTTACGAAGGCGGGGATGATGGTATGATAGGGCTGCTTGCCCGGCGCCACCGTGTTGGGATGGCCCTCCTCCATCGTGAACCCGGCCCCGCGATTCTGCAGCATGATGCCAGTACCGGGAACGACAATCCCCGACCCGAAATACCCGTACACACTGTTGATGAACGACACCATGTTCCCCTCGGCGTCGGCCACGCTCAGGTAGATCGTCTCGCCGGCGGTGAAGGCGCTGCCCGGCTCCATCCGCTCCACGGCGCGGGCGGGGTCGATCATCCCGCGACGGCGCGCCAGGTAGCCCTCATCCAGGAGTTGACCCACGCTGGCGCGCATGTGGTCGGGATCGGCGATGTGGGCGGCCAGATCGGCGTAGGCGAGCTTCTTGGCCTCGATCAGGTGGTGCAGGTAGGCCGGGCTGTTGTGGCCCATCGCCTTGAGGTCGAAGCCATCCAGAATCCGGAGCATCTGCAGTGCGGCGATCCCCTGGCCCGGCGGCGGCAGTTCGTAGAGCCGGTATCCCTGGAATGGCACCGACACCGGTGTCACCCAACTGACCACGTGTTTTGCCAGGTCCTCGATCGTCAGAAACCCGCCGAGCTCACGGAGTCCGTCCACCACGCGGCGTCCCAACGAGCCGCCGTAGAAAGCGCCGGGGCCCTCGGCGGCGATCTGGCGGAAACTCTGCGCCAGGTCCGGGTTGCGGCGCCAGTCGCCGGCCTTCGGGGCGTTGCCGTCGGCGTCCAGGTAGGTGGCGGCGGCACCCGGGTCGCGGCGCAGGACGCCGGCCTGCTGCCCCCAGTCCTCCGCGATGATGGGCGTGACGGGAAAGCCGTCATCGGCAATCTGGATGGCCGGGCCGAGCGCCTGCGCCAGGGGCCGGGTGCCAAAGCGCTCGAGCAGCGCGGCCCACCCTGACAGCGCGCCGGGTACGGTCACCGCTTCTGGGCCCCGGTTCGGCACCGACTCGCGGCCGCGGCGGACCAGCTCCGCACGGGTCATCAGCGATCCCGAGCGCCCGTTGGCGTGGAGCCCGTAGAGTTTCTGGTCCCGGGCCGACCAGACGATGGCAAACATGTCGCCACCCATGCCGGTCATGTGCGGCTCGGTGACATTGAGGACGGCGGCCGCGGTGACCGCCGCGTCAAAGGCGTTGCCGCCCTGCTGCAGCACGGCCAGGCCGGCGGAGGTGGCCAGCGGCTGGCTGGTGGCGATGATGGCGTTGGGGGCGTACACGGTGGAGCGGCGGGCCATGGTGGCCTCGGGCGCCTGCGCGGCGAGGGTGAGGGGGGCGAGGAGGGAGAGCAGGAGTGGTACGCGCATCGTGGGGCTCCGGGAGCCGGGCGGCAGGATGAGGGGGCGGCGGTCAGTCCTTCAGGGCCGTGGGCAGGTTCAGCAGGCTCAGGCCATCAACAGTATGCGATCCATACCGTACGATCCAGTGCAGGTGCGGGCCGGTCACCCGCCCGGAAGCGCCGACACGGCCGATCACCTGGCCGGCGGCGACGGTGTCACCCTCCGCCACGAGCTGTGCGCTGAGGTGCAGGTAGGCGGTGACAAGGCCGCCGCCGTGATCCAGGTAGACGACGCCGCCCCCCAGATAGAAGTCGTCCACCAGCGCCACGACGGCGCGGGCCGGCGCCAGCACCGGGGCGCCCACGACGCCGGCGTAATCGGTGCCGGTGTGGCGGCTCTGGATCTGGTTGTTGTACATGCGCCCGTGCCCGAACCCGCTGGTGATGCGGCTGGCGCGGGGTGCGGTGAAGGGGGGTTCCCACAGCCGGGGGGTCTGATGCGCGCGCCGGGAGACCTCTCGCGCCCGCGCCGCCTCGGCGGCGATCCGGCGCTGGATCTCGGGCGGCTGCGGGCGGCCGAACTCCGGCGCCACGGTGAGGCGCTGCATAGTATAGGTGCCACGCTCCACCGGAACGGTCAGGGTGCGGGAGTCGCTCGTGCTGTCAGCGAGTGCCAGCTGGACCTGCAGCGCGAGCGAGCCGATTGAATCGAGCGGGGCAGCCGCAAGTGCGGTGACGACGCCGTCGGCGCCCGTCGAGAAATGCAGCGGTTGGCCGGCGAAGGTGCCTGCCGCGCGGTGAACCTGCGGGCTGCCACCCTCGATGACGATGGTGAAGAGCGTTCCCTCCACCACTGGCTCCGGGCTCCAGCGGATGGTGGCCGGCACGCGTGCCGCCCGCGGCGCCTCGACCAACGGCTGCTGCCCGGCGCAGGGGGCCGCCAGGAGCAGGGGAAGCAGGCAAAGCGTGGGGCGCATGGTGCACATCCATGGACATGAGTCGGGAATCGGTATTCTAGCTGGATGACGCTCAGAGGGGTCCGGTGGTGCACGGAGGAGGGTGCCAGGTTTGTGCCCCAACGGCAGGTGGGGGTTGGTGAATTGGCCAGCCGCCTCCGAGGTCCACGAGCCCCCATCCCTGGGGATGCGCCGGATGACAAGGCGTGATATCTTGAAATTGATCCAGTCTCTCGCTGCACCGGAGGAAGCGTGACCGATCAGCTTCCCTGCTTTACCGGTCCCCTCGCCGCTCACTACCGCATTGAGCGAGAGCTCGGGCATGGCGGTAGTGCGACGGTCTATCTCGCCCGCGATCTCCGTCATGACCGGCTGGTCGCAGTCAAGATTCTCAAGCCTGATCTGGCCCAGTCCCTCGGCCCCGAGCGATTCCTGCAGGAAATCCGGATCGCGGCCAGCCTGGCGCACCCCAATATCCTGCCGCTGCACGACTCCGGCGAGGTGAATGGCTGCCTCTGCTATGTCATGCCCTACGTCGAGGGGGAGTCCCTGCGCACCCGGCTGGACCGGGAAGGCGCCCTGCCGCTGGAGGAGGCACTCCGCATTGCGCGCGAGGTCGGGGATGCGCTTGCCCATGCCCATGGTCGCGGGATCATCCATCGCGACATCAAGCCCGAGAACATCCTGCTCGCTGCCGGCCATGCCGTCGTGGCCGATTTCGGTATCGCACGCGCCATCGCGGCGGCCGGCGGCCACCACCTGACGGCCACGGGCATTGCCGTGGGCACCCCGGCGTACATGAGTCCGGAGCAGGCGGTTGGCGGTGTGGTGGACGGGCGGACCGACCTGTATGCGTTGGGATGCGTGCTCTATGAAATGCTGGCCGGCGAGCCACCACATGGCGGACCGACCGCCCAGGCTGTGCTGGCGAAGCGGCTGTCCGAACCGCCACCCTCCATCCGGGTGACCCGCGACCTGGTGCCCGAGGCCGTGGACCGAGCAATCGGCACGGCACTGGCGCGGAATCCGGCCGACCGTTTTCCGACGGTGGCGGAGTTTCTCCGGGCGCTGGAGCCAGTAACGTGGGAGGCCCAGGCGGTGCGGGGTCCTGGGCAGGCGACCACGCCGCGCGCCAGGCGCGCCCTCGCCGCTGCCGGGATTCTGGCCGCGATCGTGCTGGCCGGTGTCGTGCTCTGGAACCGTACCCCTCCCGCCCTGGCCCAGGCCCGTCTGGCCGTGCTGCCCTTCTTGGTTCGGGGCGACCCGGGGTTCGACTTCCTGGGCGAGGGGATCGTCGATCTTCTCGCCAGGAGTCTCGACGGCGTCGGCGATCTCAGGACCGTGGACCCGGGAACCGTCATCTCCGCGCTGGGGCGGGACGGCAGCACCGGGGATGCCCAGCGTTCCCGTGCCGTGGCACGGCGTCTGGGTGCGGGGATCTATCTCCTGGGGAGCGTGCATGCCGTGGGGGGGCGGCTCAGGATCCAGGCCAGGCTGTATGATGCGACCGGGGACGGGCCGAGTGTCGCGCTCTCGCAGGTTGGGGTGGAGGGTGATGACGCCGAGGTGCTCGCCCTGGTGGATGAGCTCGCCGCGCGCCTGCTGGTCGAACGGGGCGCCGCTCCCGGCCGACTGTTCGAGACTGCCGCCCTCACCACCCGCTCGCTCACCGCCCTCAAGGCCTACCTCACCGCCGAGCAGATCCTGCGGAGCGGTCCGGAACGCATTGATTCAGCGATTGCCGGATTCCAGCTCGCGGTGGCGGAGGACAGCACCTTTGCCCTGGCCCACTACCGGCTGGCGGTGGCGAGTGGCTGGCAACTCAGGCACCAGGTGGCCGCCACGGCGACGGCAGCCGCCGTCCGCCACTCAAACCGACTCGCCGAGCGGGACCGCCGGCTCCTCCTGGCGTACGAACAGTACCGAAACGGAGCGGTGGAGGAGGCCGAGCAGGAGTTCCGGCACCTGATCCGGGACTACCCCGACGATCTTGAGGCAACCTTCCAATTGGCCGATCTCCTGGCCTACTACAACCCACTCCGCGGCCGGCCGGTGACGGAGGCCCGAGAGCTCTTCGACCGGGTGCTGTCGTTCGACCCGGGATTTCTCTGACCCATATGACCCATGTGGGACCTCGCCGTGCGCGAGGAAGACTACGAGGATGTCGACGCCATGCTGGCCCGGTTCATCGGCCGACCTCCGCTCAGCCTGCGCCTGGTCCCGGCGGTCGCCCAATCGGACAGCGCCACGGTCCGGGAGCTGCTGGCTGAGGGGCGGACACTGGAGAGCCGGCAGCTCCAGATTGCCGCCCGGTACCTCGCCTCCTATCTCGGCAACTTCAGCATGGCGGACAGCCTGGCCCGGCTCGATCTGGCCTGGCGCGAACGGCCGGCGAACCGGGCGGGGGCGCAGCTCCTGCTCGGCGGCTTGGCGGCGGCGGGCGGGCGCTGGTCCGCCGCGAAGGAGGCACTACGCACGGCGGAAACCATGGAGAGTGCCGGTCCGGTGCTGGTGCACCGCGCCATCGCCGCGACCTTGCCCCGCCAGCCGGTCTCCGTCGAGGACCTCCGCGCGATCCGCGCCGAGGTGGAGCGCTGGGAGCCGCCCGCCCTCCCTGCGGCGGCCGGCCTGGCGGCCGCACTGCAGCCGCACCTTCGGCTCTATCTCCTTGGGCTGCTCTCCAGTCGTCTCGGCGAACCCGGTGCCGCTGAAGTGGCCGCGGTCGGGATTGCCCGTGTGCCGACGCCGTCTGCGGCCGCCGTGGTCCCCGGCCAGCTTGCCGCCACGATACGCGCCGATGTGGCATGGATGCAGGGTCGCCCCCGTGACGTGTTGGCCGTGCTGGAGGGTGTGGACCAGTCGATCCCGCTGGAACTGATTGCCGTCTCCCGCGCGGCGCACCTCCGCGAGTTCGGCATGGAGCACGCCCGGTACCTGCGCGCGACCGCCCTCATCGCCCTGGGACGGGAAGTGGAGGGGCTTTCCTGGCTTCGCTTCGGGCTCCGAGGCGCCCCGCAGGAGTACCTCTACCACGTACCGATCCATCTCGGCTTGGGGGAGGTGTTCGAACGGCTCGGCCAGCCGGACAGTGCCGGCGCCTATTTCGAGCGGGGGCTCGCGGCCTGGGAACACGCCGATCCTGCGGCAGCCCCCCTCCTCGAGGACCTCCGGTCACGCATCGCCCGGGTTCGCGGCGCTGTCCATCCCTGAGCGGCAGACCTGCTCAGGCGGCACCTGGCGCACGTCACCCGGATTCAACGCGAAAGACGCCATAGGTAAACGCCTGCTGTGAGCCGGACGGGGTGGTGTGCATCTCGCGGTGGCTCTCAACGAGGGAGAACCCGGCCGCAAATTCCGCGTCCAAGGCTGATGGTGAATACCTCACCACGTCGAGGCCGCTGCACCGCGCCGGTCCGTCTTCGGCGAAGGTTGCCACGATCAGATATCCGCCGGCGCGGAGGGCGTGGCGCGCCCGGGCAACATAGCGCGCCCGCTCCGGCGCATCTGTCAGGAAATGGAAGACGGCGCGATCATGCCAGAGGTCGAAGCTGGCTGGGGCAAACCCCGCGGTCAGCATGTCCGTGACCTGCCAGGTCACGGCGTCCGCGTCAGCACCCAGGCGCTGCCGGGCGAGGGCGAGGGCCGCGGGGGAGTGGTCCACCACGGTGAGATGTCGATAGCCGGAGGCGAGGAGGCCGTCGACGAGGGTGGAGGCGCCGCCACCGATGTCAACGATGCGTGCGGCACGGTCGGGAACCACCCGCTCAATCAGCTGCCGCGACAGGCGGGCCTCCGCCTGGAACCAACTGACTTGATCAGGTCGCTTCGTGCGGTAGACGTGCTCCCAGTGTTCACTCCGATCCATGGGACCTCCTGGCACTGAACCGGGGAGTCGCCCTCGTGTCGGCGGGCCATCGGGGACCGGGTGCCCGATCCGGACCGCCTCCCCGCCCGCGCGAATCGGTATACTAGCTGGATGACGCCCCGGGGGGTCAGGGGGTACCGATCGCCTCCACTCCCGGGCGTCCCGCCCAAGCGTACCTCGCTTGCCCTCCGCCAGTCCGCGCCCTACCTTGAATATCGGCTCGGTAGGGTGTCCGGAAGCTCCCTCCCCACTCCCTGACCACTCCCTTTTTTGTGAAGGCGGCCATGACCGTCGCAGGCGTTTTGTCCCGCCGATATCCCGACCTTACCAACCTGGTGGCGGGGACCGCCAGGCCTGCCGGTGGCGACCTGCTCGATGTCTTCGACCCGTCCACCGGTGAAGTCATCTCGCGGGTCCCCCTCTCCGGGTCCGCCGAGGTGGACGCCGCGGTGCAGGCAGCGCGCCGGGCGCTGCTGGGCTGGGCCGCCACCCCCATCAAGGAGCGGGCCCAGGTCTTTTTCCGGTATCGCCAGCTCCTGGAACGTGACCTCGCCAGCCTGTCGGCCCTGGTGACGGAAGAGAACGGCAAAGTCGAATCGGAGGCCCGGGCCGAGGTTCTCAAGTCCATGGAGCTCTGCGAATTCGCCGTGTCGCTGCCGCAGATTACCGCCGGCCAGGTGCTGGAGGTGAGCCGCGGTGTCGAGTGCCGGGTCGAGCGCTACCCCGTCGGCGTGGTGGCCTCGATCGCCCCGTTCAATTTCCCGAACATGGTGCCCAACTGGACCATCCCCAACGCCCTGGTCCTCGGCAACTGCATGGTCCTCAAGCCCTCGGAGCTGGTGCCGCTCAGTGCCAACCGGATGGCGGCGCTGCTGCAGGAGGCCGGGCTCCCCGACGGCGTGTTCAACGTGGTGCACGGCGGCACGGCCGCCGTCGAGGCGATCTGTGATCACCCCGGCATTGACGCCATCACGTTCGTCGGCTCCACGCGCGTGGCCAAAATTGTCTATCGCCGCGGCACCGCCAACCTGAAGCGGGTGCTGGCGCTGGGTGGCGCCAAGAACCACCTGATCGTCCTGCCGGACGCCGAGCCGGAGATGACCTCGACCAACGTGGTGGCGTCGATGAGCGGCTGTGCCGGGCAGCGGTGCATGGCGGCGTCGGTGATGGTGGCGGTGGGGGGCTCCGATCCGATCATCGAGCGGCTGGTGCGCCACGCGCAGGCCGTGATTCCCGGCCAGAACCTCGGTCCCGTCATCTCGGGCGAGGCCAAGGCCCGGATCGAAGGGTATATCACCGAGGCCGAGCAGGCCGGGGCGCGGGTGCTGGTGGACGGGCGCGGAACCGTCGTCCCCGGCCGTGAGGGTGGCTACTGGGTCGGGCCGACCGTCATTGACCAGGTGACGCCGGAGATGCGCATCGCCCAGGAAGAGGTCTTCGGCCCGGTGCTGGCCATCGTGCGGGTGGCCGACGTGGATGCCGCGCTGGCGGTCGAGAATGGCTCGCCGTACGGCAATGCCGCCTCGGTCTACACCGAAAACGGCGGCCTGGCGCGCTACGTCACCGAGCGGGCCAGCGCCGGCATGGTGGGGATCAATGTCGGGGTGCCGGTGCCGCGCGAACCGTTCGGGTTCGGCGGCTGGAACGAGTCGAAGTTCGGGGCCGGCGACATCACCGGCCACGGCTCGATCGAGTTCTGGACCCAGGCCAAGAAGTTCACCACCAAATGGAACCGCGAGGCCGGCACCAACTGGATGTCCTGAGCACCGCCCGGCCATCGCGCACGCAGGAGGAGCCATGCCCCTGGATCTGTCCGTCGTCTTCACCGGGATTCGTTTCGAGAACCCGTTTCTGCTCTCCTCGGCGCCTCCCACCGAATCGGAGAACAATATCCTGCGCGCCTTTGACGCCGGCTGGGGCGGCGTCGTCGTCAAGACGATCGGCCTCCACCCGGTGGTCAATGTCCATGGCGCGCGCACCAAGTTCAACCGGACGTCGCCGGAGACGAACGCGATCTCGATGAAGAAGCAGCCGGGTGCGGCGCTGCACTCGTCCTGGAACTGGGAGCTGATCTCCGACAAGGGGATTGACTGGTGGGTGCCGCGGATCGCGCGGATCAAGCAGGCCCATCCGTCGAAGGTCGTCATCGCCTCAATCATGGCGGGCTCCGGCAACGACAAGGAATTGCGCAACTGGCAGACGCTGGCACAGGCCTGCGAGGGGGCCGGCGCCGACGGCCTGGAACTCAACTTCTCCTGCCCGCACATGGACCGGAAGGACATGGGCTCGAACATTGGCAAGGATGAGGGGCTCTGTTCGGTCGTCACCGAGGCCGTCAAGGCGGCGGTCCGGATTCCCGTGTGGTGCAAGCTCACCCCGTCCACCACGGACATCGCGCTGGAGGCGGGGGCCTGCTTTCGCGGCGGTGCCGACGCCATCGTCTCCTCCAACACCTTCCCGTCGCTGCCCTCGATCGACCCGGACACCCTCGAATTCGAGATCAACGTGGATGGCCTGGTCTCCAGCGGAGGCCTCGGCGGCCCCGCGATCCTGCCGCTGTCGCTGGCCAAGATGGCCACACTCACCAGGGCGTATCCGGACCGCAGCTTCTCGGGCATCGGCGGGGTCACCAGTTTCCGCGAAGCACTCAACTACTTCCTGCTCGGCTGCGGCACGGTGCAGGTCTGCACCGCCGCGATGCTCGACCAGGCGGTTGGCCCGAACGTGATCCGCGGGCTGGTGGCCGGACTCCGGGAGTTCCTGGAGCGGCATGCCGACAAGGGCTGGACCGGCGTCGAGGACTTCCGCGGGCTCCGGCGCGACCGCATCGTGCCGCAGTCCGAGATCCGCCGGCCGGCCGACGCCGACTACCACGGAGGTGAGGAGATGGAAGGCTACGCCGTACCGCTGGTGCCCGCCTCATGATGACACCCGCCACCATGGTGGCCGCGCCCGTGATGCCCCCGTGCGCACACACCCCGCAGCCCTACACCGGCCCGTCTCGCGAGGCGCTCATTGCGATGCGCCAGGCCCACGTCAGCCCCGCGCTGTTCACGCTGTACCGGGAGCCGCTGCTCATCGTGGAGGGCCACATGCAGTGGCTCTTCGACGAGACCGGCCGGCGCTACCTTGACCTGTTTGCCGGGATCGTGACGGTCTCGTGCGGGCACTGCCACCCGAAGGTGACCCGCGCGGTGCAGGAGCAGGTGGGGCGCCTGCCGCACGCCACCACGATCTACCTGCACCCGAACCTGCCGCTGCTGGCCAAGAAACTGGCCGCGAAGATGCCGCCGGGCCTCGACGTGACCTACTTCGTCAATAGCGGCAGCGAGGCGAATGACCTGGCCATTGCCATGGCGCGGCTGCACACCGGTCACCATGACGTGATCGCCCTGCGCAACGCCTACCATGGTGGCTCACCGGGGGCCATGGGGCTCACCTCGCACCACACCTGGAAGTTCCCGGGGCAACTGGGCGCCGGCGTGCACCATGCGCTCAACCCAGACCCCTGGCGCAGCCCCTTCCGGGGCACGCCGGAGGAGATCGCCCGCCTGAGTGCCGCGGACATCCGCGAGCTGATCCGCTACTCGACGCCCGGCCGGGTTGCCGCGTTCATCGCGGAGCCGATCCAGGGCGTGGGTGGGGCCACCTCCGGATCGCCGGAGTACTTCCAGGAGGCGTATGCCATCATCCGCGAGCACGGTGGCCTCTGCATCGCCGATGAGGTGCAGAGCGGCTTCGGCCGCACCGGCGAGCACTACTGGGGCTTCGAAAACCTCGGGGTCGTGCCGGATATCGTGACGATGGCCAAGGGCATCGGCAACGGGATGCCGCTGGCAGCGGTCACGACCCGCGCCGAGATCGCGCAGACGCTCACCCAGCGCATCCATTTCAACACCTTTGGCGGCAATCCCGTCTCGATGGCCGCCGGCCTGGCGGTGCTCGACGTGATTGACGAGGAGGGGCTCCAGGAGAACTGCCGGGTGGTGGGCGGACAGCTGCGGCGCGGCCTGGAGCGGCTGGCGGAGCGCCATCCGCTGATCGGGGACGTGCGCGGCCTGGGCCTGATGCTGGGGGTCGAGCTGGTGCGCGACCGGCGCACGCGGGAGCCGGCCCGGGCGGAGACCCTCGACGTGCTGGAGCACGCCCGGGAGCTCGGGGTGCTGCTCGGCAAGGGGGGGCTCGACGGCAATGTGCTGCGCATCAAGCCGCCGATGTGCATCACCGGGGCGGACGCCGAGTTCGCCCTGGACGTCCTGGACCGCGCGCTGACCGCCGCGGCACGCTGACCGAGGAGGACCCATGACCTTTACCCGCATCGTGCGGGGCGGGCAGGTGGTGACGCCAGCGGGCATCGTCGACGCCGACGTGGGGATCCGCGGCGAACAGATCGCCGCCATCGGCCCCGGACTGGATCCGGCCGGCGCCGACCTGGTGGACGCCAGCGGCCACTACGTGATCCCGGGCGTGCTGGACGTGCACGTCCATCTCGAGCTGCCCTTCTGCGGCACGGTCTCCGCCGACGACTACCGCAGCGGCACCCGGGCTGGCGCCCGTGGCGGCGTGACCACGCTGATTGACTTCGCCATTCCGTATGCGGGCGAATCGCTGGCGGACGCCGCCGACAACTGGATGCAGCGCGCCGCGGGCAAGGCGCTGATTGACTACACCTTTCACCTGTGCATTACCCGCTACGACGAGCACCGGGACCAGATCCCCGCCATGGTGGAGCGCGGCTTCACCACCTTCAAGGAGTTCATGATCTACCAGTCGGAGGGGTGGCAGTCCGATGACCGCGCCCTGTTCGGCACCCTGGAGCTGATGCGCGACCACGGGGCGATGCTGCTGGTGCACGCGGAATCGTCGCGGGTGCTCGACGAGCTGATCGCCCGGCACCACACCCCCGAGCTGATGCGGCAATACGGCGCCCGGCTCCACACCATGAGCCGCCCGAACGTCATCGAAGCCGAGGCGATTCAGCGGGTGGTGACCTGGTCGGAGGCCACCGGGGGGCCGCTCTACATCGTGCACATGTCCACTGCCCAGGGAGCCGACATCATCAAGGCGGCGCAGGCCCGCGGCGTGCCGGTGCAGGCGGAGACCTGCGTGCAGTACCTGGTGCTCGATGACAGTGTCTTCGGCCGCGAGGATGGCCACCTGTATGCCTGCTGCCCGCAGGTCAAGCGCCCCGAGGACAGCGCCCGGCTCTGGCAGGGGCTCACCGACGGGGAAGTCTCGGTCATTTCCACGGACACCTGCACCTTTACCCGACAGCAGAAGGCGATGTGGGAGGGTGACTTCACCAAGATTCCGATGGGGCTGCCCGGCCTCGAGACGCTGCTGCCCCTGACCTACACGCACGGCGTGCTCGGCGGGCGCCTGAGCCTCGAAGCGATGTGCCAGAAGCTCGCCACCAACCCGGCGAAGATCATGGGCCTCTATCCGCGCAAGGGCGCCATCGAGGTCGGCGCGGACGCCGACCTGGCGATCATTCACCCGACCGCCACGATCGTCGTCGATCCCGCCACCATGGAGACCAACGCCGACTGGTCGCCCTACGAGGGATGGCCGCTGGCGGGCTTTGCCCGGACCACCCTCTCGCGCGGCGAGGTCATCGTGGACGACTACGCCGTGACGGGCCGGGAGGGCCGGGGCCAGTGGCTGCCCCGGCTGCCGAGGGCCCGCGTCAGCGCGGGGGACCCCGCGGTGATGATGCCGGCATGAGCGGGCCCTCCGCAGACGCCATACACGCCGGGGAGCTCTCCGGCATCGCGGAGAGCCCGCTCTGGAACCCCGATCTCGCCCCGACCCCCCCCTCGCGGCGGACCTGGTCCACCTGGAACATCGCCGCGTTGTGGATCGGGATGAGCGTGGTGATCACCACGTACACGCTGGCGTCTG
Source organism: Gemmatimonadales bacterium (assembly GCA_046260395.1). Classification (GTDB taxonomy): domain Bacteria; phylum Gemmatimonadota; class Gemmatimonadetes; order Gemmatimonadales; family GWC2-71-9; genus JAWXBA01. The sequence goes on along the minus strand of JBHEPH010000003.1, from coordinate 26,112 downwards.
GCCTCATGACCCAGGGCATGACCTGGTGGCAGGCCCTGCTCACGATCCTGCTTGGCAATACCATTGTCCTGATCCCGATGATGCTGAACGCGCACGCCGGCACCCGATACGGGATCTCGTTTCCCGTGCTCTGCCGGGCCAGCTTCGGTGTCCTCGGCGCGAACATCCCGGCGCTGTTGCGCGCGGCGGTGGCCTGCGGCTGGTTCGGCATCCAGACCTGGATCGGCGGGCTGGCGCTCCACGCCCTCCTCTCCGCCGCGTTCGACGCTTGGGCGGGGGTGCCGGGCGCCACCTGGATCGCCTTCGGCGTGTTCTGGCTGGTGCAGGTGGCCATCATCGTGCGCGGCACCGAGGGGATCCGGAAACTCGAGAGCTGGGCCGCGCCCCTGTTGCTGCTGGGCGGGCTGCTGCTGCTGATCTGGGCCGTGCGGGCGGGCGGCGGGCTCGGCGTCCTGCTCGCCGAGTCGCAGCGGCTCCAGGGCAGCGAGGGCCGGTTCTGGCTGTTGTTTCCCGCCGCGCTGACGGCGTCGGTGGGCTACTGGGCCACCCTGAGCCTGAACATTCCGGACTTCACGCGCTACGCGGCAACCCAGCGCTCGCAGATGCTGGGACAGGCCCTGGGACTGCCGACGACCATGACGGCGTTCGCGTTCATCGGGGTGGCGGTGACGGCCGCCACGCTGGTGGTGTTCGGCGAGGCGATCTGGGATCCGGTGGTGCTGATCGCCAGGATCGGCAGCCCCGCAGTCATCATCCTCGGCGCCCTGGTGGTCATGATCGCGCAGATCTCCACCAACATGGCGGCCAATGTCGTCTCGCCGGCCAACGACTTCTCGAACCTGGCGCCCCGCCGGATCAGCTACGTAAGTGGTGGCCTGATCACTGCGGTGATCGGGATCCTGATCATGCCCTGGAAGCTGTATGCCGATGCCGGGGCCTACATCTTCACCTGGCTGATCGGCTATTCCGGGCTGATGGGCGCCATCGGCGGCATCCTGATCGCCGACTACTGGGTGATCCGGCGGCAGCATCTGGTGCTGGCGGACCTGTTCAAGATGGACGGCCGTTATCGGTACAGCCGCGGCTTCAACCCCCGGGCCCTGGCGGCGCTGGTGCTTGCCGTGCTCCCGGTGCTGCCCGGCTTCCTGCGGGCAGCCACGGTGCCGGGAGGTCAGGTGCCCGACCCCGGTTTCCTGGACCAGCTCTATACCTTCGCCTGGTTTGTCACCTTCGGATTGGGCTTTGTGCTGCACCTGCTCCTGTCAAAAAGGACCTGACGACTCTCATGCCGACCATCGTAAAATGTGGCCTGATCCAGGCGCGCACCGCCGCCGCGGCCGACGCGCCGCTCGAGACGATCCGTGAGGCCAATGTGGCCCTGCACGAGGGGCTCATCGCAGAGGCCGCGGCCCAGGGGGTGCAGATTCTCTGCATGCAGGAGATCTTCACGGGCCCCTACTTCTGCGCCGAGCAGACCCCCCGCTGGTACGAGGCCACCGAGCAGATCCCCGACGGGCCGACGACGCGGCGCATGCAGGATCTGGCCCGACAGCATCAGATGGTGCTGATCGTGCCGCTCTACGAGGAGGATTCGCCCGGCGTCTACTACAACACCGCCGCCGTCATTGACGCCGACGGGACCTATCTCGGCAAGTACCGGAAGAACCACATTCCGCACTGCGCCCCGGGCTTCTGGGAGAAGTACTACTTCCGGCCGGGGAATCTCGGCTACCCCGTCTTCGAGACGCGCTACGCCCGGGTGGGCGTCTACATCTGCTACGATCGCCACTTTCCCGAGGGTGCCCGCGAGCTGGGACTGAACGGCGCCGAGATTGTCTTCAATCCCTCCGCCACGGTGGCGGGCCTCTCCGAATACCTGTGGAAGCTGGAGCAGCCGGCGCACGCGGTGGCGAATGCCTACTTCGTCGGGGCCATCAACCGGGTGGGGACCGAGGCGCCGTGGAACATCGGTGAGTTCTACGGGCAGAGCTACTTCTGCGACCCGCGCGGCCAGATGCTGGCCGTGGGCTCACGCGATCAGACCGAACTGGTGACCGCCGAGCTCGACCTCGACCTGATCCGTGAAGTGCGCAACGTCTGGCAGTTTTACCGCGACCGTCGTCCGGAAACGTACACCGCCATTCCCCGGCTCTGAGCCGGGTTCGCGCCTCGGTCGCGGCTTTCGCGGCGTGCTCGGGATGACGACCTTCGGTCCGCCTGTCCGCCTGTCCGCCTGTCCGCCTGTCGGGCCCGCCTCATTGTCCCCGCTTCGGCCGTCCTTCCGGCGTGATGATGTCCGCCAGGCTGGTTTCGCGGAAGAACGTGGCCGTGGCGTCTGCCACGGACTTCCATCGCGCGTGGGCCGCGCACGGCGTGGCGTCGCTGCAGGTGGAACGCCCCAGCAGGCACTGGCGGCGTGCCTCGATCTGGTCGAACGGCCGGATGACCTCAAGCAGCGGAATCTCGGCCGCCGGCCGCGCCAGGCGAAAGCCGCCATGCTTGCCCCGCATCGAGGAGACGACGCCGCTGCGGGCCAGCGTGTGCATCGTCTTGCTGAGGTAGTTCTGGGGGATTCTTAGCGCCTCGGCGAGCGCCGTCACCCGGTAGGGTTCGGCGTCTCCATGTTCCGCCATGTAGAGGGCGGCGCGCAAGGCGTATTCAGCGGTCTGTGACAGCACGGGCCTGGCGTTCTCCGGGTGGGCGAGACTCACTGGGCAACCCCCTTAAGTTAATACTTGCTATTCGCATGATAATATGATATTTTCTGTCGGCAAGGTGGAACCGACCCCGGCCCGATCCGAACAGGGTGAAGAAAAGCTCACACGGTGTTCATCGGCACTGCAGGTGCAGGGGGTGAGTTTGTGGTGGTGAGGGAGACGGACGGGCTTGGGCCCCACAACAATTGCAACCAGAGGTGAATCATGCATGGCAGGATGATGGCAGGATCGGGCCGGTGGCTGGTGCTGCTGGCCGTCGGACTGGGGGCATGTGGCGGCGGTGGCGACGCGCCAGCCGCCGGATCAGGCCAGCCAGCGCCCCCACCAGCCGCCGCCGGGCTCACCCCCTTCCAGGTCGAGCACGGCATCGGGCCGGTGACGGAAGTGGTGGAGCTGCCCGCCGCCGTCGACCAGGCGCTGGCGGACCGGGGCCAGGCGGAGTTTGAGGTAAAGTGCGCCGCCTGTCACCACATGGGTGAGCGATTCGTGGGGCCGGCTCTCGGCGACGTCACCTCCCGGCGTTCGCCCGCCTACATCATGAACATGATCCTCAATCCGCAGGAAATGGTGGAGCAGCATCCGGTCGGCAAGGAACTGCTGGCCCAGTACATGTCGTTCATGCCCAACCAGGGCATCACCCGCGAGGATGCGCGGGCGATCCTGGAATACCTCCGCACCCAACACCCCTGATCCCCTGGAGGATCCGATGATGCACCGTCGTTCCCTGCAGTCTACCCTGACCCTGTTCGCCGCCCTGCTTGCGGCCGCCTGTGGCGGCGGAGCGGGCAGCGGCATGGCCGTCGACGCGGATGCCGCCCAGGCGGTGTATGTGGCCCCCGGCGAGCATGACGAGCTGTACGCCTTCATGTCCGGCGGCTACAGCGGCAACCTGTCCGTCTACGGGTTGCCCTCGGGCCGACTCCTCCAGCAGATCCCCGTCTTCTCGCAGTACCCGGAGAAGGGATACGGTTACACGGAGCAGACCAAGCCACTCCTGGAGACCAGCTGGGGGTTCGTGCCCTGGGATGACTCGCACCACCCGCAGTTGTCCCAGACCGCCGGGATGGCCGATGGCCGCTGGCTCTTCATCAATGGCAACAACACGCCGCGGCTGGCCAGGATTGACCTGACCACCATGGAGACCGACGAGATCCTCGAGCTGCCGCACTCGGCCGGCTCCCATGCCTCGCCGTTCCTGACCGAGAACACCGAGTATGTGGTCAGCGCCACCCGGTTCAGCGTGCCGACGCCGCAGCGCGACATCTCAATCTCGGAGTACAAGGAAGGGTTCGCCGGCGTCCTGACCTTCGTGAAGGTGGACTCGACGAACGGGCGGATGTCCCTGGCCTTCCAGATCAAGATGCCGGGCTTCGACTACGACCTCTCCCGCTCGGGCAAGGGGCCATCGCACGGCTGGTCGTTCTTCACCTCGTACAACAGCGAACAAGCCAATACGATGAAGGAGATCGGCGCCTCCCAGGCCGACAAGGACTTCATCGCGGCGGTGAACTGGAAGCGCGCCGAGGAGTGCGTGGCGCAGGGCAACGCGACGACGATCCCGGCGCGGTACGCCCACAATGTGGTCGATCACGCCACCGCGATCGCCTCCACCACCATGATGACCAGCTCCACCATGCTCGAGGCCTCCGCCTGCTCGGGAATGGTGTACTTCCTGCCGACGCCGAAGTCTCCCCACGGCGTGGACGTGGACCCGACCGGCGAGTACATCGTGGCAGGCGGCAAGCTGGCCACGGTGATTCCGGTGCACTCGTTCACGAAGATGCTCCAGGCCATCCAGGACCAGGCGTTTGACGGCGAGATCGGCGGCATTCCGGTGCTCCGCTACGAGGCGGTGATGATCGGCGAGGTGCAGAACCCGGGCCTTGGCCCCCTCCACACCGAGTTCGACGGCAACGGCTTTGCCTACACCTCCGTATTCATCAGCTCCGAGATCATCAAGTGGAGCCTGAGCGACTTCACGGTCGTGGACCGGGTGCCGACCTACTACTCGATCGGCCACCTGATGATCCCCGGTGGCGACACGCGCCAGCCGCATGGCAAGTACGTGATCGCCCTGAACAAGATCACCAAGGACCGCTACCTCCCCACCGGCCCGGAACTGACCCATTCCGCCCAGCTGTATGACATCAGCGGGCCCCGGATGCGGCTGCTGCTCGATTTCCCCACGGTGGGCGAGCCGCACTATGCGCAGGCGATCCCCGCCAGCGTCATCAAGGACCGCCAGGTGCGCACCTTTGCCCTGGCCGAAAACCGGGACCCCTACGCCACGACCCGGGTGCAGGACGCCCGGGTGGAGCGGGCCGGGACAAGGGTCCATGTCTACATGACCTCGATTCGCAGCAACTTCGTGCCCGACAACATCGAGGGGATCCAGGTCGGCGACTCGGTCTTCTTCCATGTCACCAACCTGGAGCAGGACTGGGACGTGCCGCACGGCTTTGCCATGCTGGGTGCGCGCAACGCTGAGCTGCTGATCATGCCGGGCCGGACGCGCACGCTCGTGTGGGTGCCCCAGCGGGTCGGGGTCTACCCGTTCTACTGCACCGACTTCTGCTCGGCGCTGCACCAGGAAATGCAGGGATACGTCCGCGTCTCGGAGCGCGGCGCGAACACCCCGCTTGCCTGGAACGGGCCGGGGGGAACGCTGGGACGATGATGATGGACCGCCTGTCCCGCATCGCGCTGGCCGTCCTGGCCCTGGCCCTCCTGGCGCTCTTCGCCCTGCCGCTCTGGCACGTGGCGCTGATCGCCCCGCAGTACCCGGAGGGGCTGGGGTTCTATATCTGGGTGGACAAGATGAGTGGCGACCTGCAGAGCATCAACGGACTGAACCACTACATCGGGATGAAGGCCATCGAGCCGGAGTCGATTCCCGAGTTGCGGTTCATGCCCTGGGCGCTCGGCGCCCTCATCGCCATCGGGCTGGCCGCCGCGGCGTGGGGCAGGCGGAAGGCGTTGACGGCGTGGGTGGCCCTGCTGGCCCTGGGCGCCCTCGCCGGCCTCGTTGACTTCTACCTGTGGGGCCATGACTACGGCCACAACCTCGACCCGACCGCCGCGATCAAGATCCCCGGCATGAGCTACCAGCCGCCGGTGCTGGGCACCAAGGAGCTGCTGAACTTCCACGCCACCTCGCTGCCGGCGTCCGGCGGGTGGATCGCGTTTGCCGTGATGCTGCTGGGAATCCTGCTCATCGTGCGGGAGCGGAAGCGGTCCCGCCGCGAGGTGGCTGCCTGATGATCAGCCGGGCACGCGTTCTGGCCGGGGCCCTGGCGCTGCTGGCGGGCGCCTGTGCCGTGCCCGGCCCCAGGCCGGTGGTGCTGGGCAGCGAGAACTGTCAGCACTGCCACATGACAGTGACGGACGATCGATTCATCGCACAATTGGTCACCACCACCGGCAAGGTCCTGATCTACGATGACCCGGGCTGCCTGGCCACCGCCCTCCGTGACGGGGCGGTGGAGGACGACCGGATTCGTTCGCTCTGGGTGACGAACTACCTGGATCCGGCCACGCTGCTGGACGCTGACGAGGCGTGGTTCGTCCAGTCGGACGCCGTGCACACGCCCATGGCCAGCGGACTCGCGGCGCTGCCCTCGCAAGCGCAGGCCGACAGCCTCGCCGGCTCGCTCAACGGTACCGTCCTCCGCTGGGATGCGGTGCGCCGCGATGTCGACCACCGCCACTAGGATGAATCGCGTGAGCCGTGGACAGGCTCCTGCGACCGCTGCAGTTTGCGCGACGAAGGGCCGGACATCCCGCCGCGAACTGGCGCGGTCTCCGGCGCCTGTCCACGGCACCGGCAAGATGCGCCCGCGACGGCGCGTGGTCTCAAAGGCCGCGCCAGTTTGCGACGACATGACAAGGTGGAAGTCGCGCAAACTGCAGCGGCCGGAGGAACTCGGCCCTGGAGCGCGCAGGCCGCGCTGAGATGTTTACTCTCCTCCTCCAGATCGCCACCATCACGGTGGCGCACGGCGGCGCCGTCCCCACGATTGCGGAGGCCCTGCGCATGGCACCCGCGGGGGCGCGGATCGTGGTGCAGGCGGGCACCTACCATGAGGTGGCGCTGGTCGTGGACCGTCCGGTTGAGCTGGTGGGGGAAGGGCGCCCCGTGGTGGACGGCGGCGGGCGGGGTCACATCTTCACCGTCACGGCGCCCGGCGTGACCATACGTGGCTTCGCCATCCGCAACACCGGCCAGAGCTCGGTGGAGGACCGCGCTGGCATCCGCCTCGAGGGTGCGGACGGGTGCCACGTCAGTGACAACGAGCTGACCGAGACCTTCTTCGGCATCTACGTGGCGCGCACCGCCCGCTGCACGGTGGAGGGCAACCGGATCACCGGCACCAGCATCAGCGAGGCGCTCTCCGGCAACGCGATCCACCTCTGGAACAGCCGCGAGATCACCATCACCAACAACACCCTGCGTGGGCACCGCGACGGGATCTACCTGGAGTTCGCCAAGGTCTCCACCATCTCCGGAAACGAGAGCAGCGGAAACATTCGCTACGGGCTCCACTACATGTTCTCGGACAGTTCGACCTACCGGGGCAACACCTTCCGCCGGAACGGCGCCGGCGTGGCGGTGATGTACACCAAGCACGTGGTGATGACGGGCAACCGGTTCGAGGCGAGCATCGGGCAGGCGGCCTTCGGCCTCCTCCTCAAGGACATCAGCGACAGCCGGATCGAGGACAACCGGATCGCCGACAATACCGTGGGGCTCTACCTCGAGGGCGTGAATCGTGTGGCGATCCTCGGCAACACGATCGCACGCAACGGCTGGGCGGTGAAGCTGATGGCCAACTCCACCGACAACCGCTTTGCCGGAAACAGCTTCCTCGCCAACAGCTTCGATGTGACCACCAACGGCCGCCAGCACAGCAGTCGCTTCGAGGGCAACTACTGGGACCAGTACCAGGGCTACGACCTCGCGGGAGACGGCATCGGTGATGTGCCATTCCGCCCCGTGCGACTCTTCGCCTACCTGATCGCGCGCCACGAGGCGACGCTGGTGCTCCAGCGGAGCCTGCTGGTGGACCTCCTTGATGCCGCCGAGCGGGTGCTGCCGGTACTGTCACCGGAGACGCTGGTGGACCATCGCCCGCTGATGAGGGCGCCGCAATGAGCCACCGCACGATGCCTGCGGTAGAGGCCGTCGGGCTCCGCAAGCAGTTCGGGAAGCTCGCCGTGCTCGAGGGCCTGGACCTCACCATCGGCGCCGGGGGCGTGACGGCCATCGTCGGCCCCAATGCCGCCGGCAAGTCCACCTTCATCAAGGCGGTGCTCGGCCTGGTGCGCCCCGACCGGGGCGTGCTGCGAGTGCAGGGGCATGACCCCCGCGAGGGCGACAACTACCGGACGCAGGTGGGCTACATGCCGCAGGCGGCCAGGTTCCCCGAGAACCTGACCGGGTACGAGGTGCTGCGGCTTCTCAGCGGGCTGCGTGGCCATCCCGACGACCAGGACCGGGAGCTGATCGACACGTTTGCGCTGGGGAGCCAACTTCACAAGCCGGTGCGCACCCTCTCGGGTGGCACTCGGCAGAAGCTCAACGCCGTCGTCGCGTTCCTCTTCCGGCCCTCGCTGGTGATCCTCGATGAGCCCACCGCGGGGCTCGACCCGGTCTCCAGCGCGCAGTTCAAGGACAAGGTGCGCGCCGCTGCCGGGCAGGGCACCACGGTGCTGCTGACCTCACACCTGATGGGCGAGGTCGAGGAGCTGGCGGACCGGATCGCCTTCCTGCTGGAGGGGCAGATCCGGTTCCATGGGACGGTGGACGAACTTCGCACGATGACGGGCGAGCCGAAGCTCGAGCGGGCGGTTGCCACGCTGATGGAACGTGCCGCATGACGGCCTTCCTCCGCATCCTGCGCGCCGAGCTGCGCGACGTGCTGCGCAGCCGCTGGCTGCCAGGCTATGCGCTGCTCTTCCTGGTGCTGACCGACGTGCTGTTCCGCTTTGGAGGCAGCGGGGACCGCGTGCTGCTGAGCCTGCTCAACGCGGTGCTGCTGCTGGTGCCACTCGTCAGCATCATCGTGGGCACCATGCACCTCTATCAGTCACGGGAGTTCATCGAGCTCTTGCTGGCGCAGCCGGTGGGGCGGCGCGCGCTCTTCGGGGCGCTCTGGGTCGGGCTGACGCTGCCGATGGCGCTGGCGTTCGTGGCCGGGGTTGGGCTGCCGTTCCTCTGGCATGGCGTGGGAGACGCGGGGGGAACGCTGCTGACGATGCTGCTGGCTGGGGCCGCCCTGACGGCAGTGTTCACGGCGCTGGCGTACCTGCTGGCAGTGTCGTTCCAGGACCGGGCTGCCGGGCTCGGCGCCGCGATCCTCGCCTGGCTGTTCCTCGCCGTCATCTATGATGGGATCATCCTGGTTGGCACCGCCATGCTGGCCAACTACCCGCTTGAGAAGCCGGTGCTGGCGGCGGTGGTACTCAACCCGATTGACCTGGCGCGGGTCCTCCTGCTGCTCAAGATCGACATTGCCGCCCTGATGGGCTACACGGGGGCCGTCTTCGAGCGGTTCTTCGGCAGTGGCCGGGGCCTGCTGGTCTCCAGCGGGGCCCTGCTCGTGTGGGTGGCGCTCCCGGCCTGGCTGGCGATGCGGAAGTTCGTGCGGAAGGATCTGTAGGCGGACAGGCGGATGGGCGGGTAGGCGGACGGTGGCGCTCGAACTGTCATCCCGACCACGACCCCGAACAGCGTGAGGGGTCGGGGGAGGCATCACAAGGGTGACGG
>JBHEPH010000003.1:0-16619 GCA_046260395.1 Gemmatimonadales bacterium | reverse complement strand
GTCCGCCTGTCCGCCTGTCCGCCTGTCCGCCTGTCCGCCTGTCCGCCTGTCCGCCCTGAAACCACGGCAACCCAGGGGCCGTATTACCCCCAATCGGAGCCTCTGGCAGGCTATGGCTCCGCGGGTGTCGGTGCCCCTCACCGAGTCTGCACACCACAAGGAATCACCATATGTTGCGTTCCGCACGAGTGATCATGACCCTGACCGCCCTTACCCTGGGCGGGGCCGCAGTGGCCTCGGCGCAGCGGCCGATCGAATTGGGGATGGATGGCGGCCTGCAGTTCGACCTCGAGGACCCCAAGACCACGGTAATCGGCCTGCCGTTCCAGGCAATGCGGATCGGGTTCTTCCTGAGCGAGAAGATCTCGTTCGAGCCGAGCGTGGCGTTCAACTGGATCAAGTCCTCGGGCGAGGATGCCTTCTCCACCCTGGGCCTCGACGCCGGGCTTCTCTACCACTTCTCCACCGATGCCAGTGCCAGCCAGCTGTACTTCCGCCCGGTGGCCGGGGTTTCCCGCGTCAGCGGTGGCGGGGAGTCGTGGAACCAGTTGCAGGTTGGTGCGGGCCTGGGCGTGAAGCTCCCGATGGCCGATCGCCTCAAGCTGCGCCTCGAGGGAAACCTCCGGCACGGCCTCGAGAGTGATGACATCCCGTCCGGCACCGCGCTGGGGTTGACGGTCGGGTTCTCGTTCTTTACACGGTAGGGACGAGGCGGTCAGGACGGTCAAGGCGGTCAGGTTGACAGGTTTCCGGCACAGATGAACTTTCGGTTCGTCCTGTCCGCCTGTCCGCCTGTCCGCCTGTCCGCCTGTCCGCCTACCGCCCCCGCACCTCCACGATCATCTGCAGTACCTCCCGGAACTGGTCGTGGCTCACTCCACGACCAGGGCCGGGTACCGTCTTGTGGACCACGACCAGGTCCAGAGCGGGCAGCACGGAGATGTGCTGGCCGACCGCTAGCCGGCCTGCATGCGTTCGAGCTCTTGTTCGAGCTGGCGAATCGCCAGGTCGCCCGTGCTCAGCGCCTCTCGCGGCGGTGGTCCTGGACCACGATGCGAATGACCAGCCAGGCGCCGCCGGCCACCGCGGCCAGGAAGAACAGCATCGCCAGCCCCGGATAGCCGACGATCCGAAACGCCGTGTCCACCCGCATCAGGAGTGCCGCGCCCAGGATCAGTGCCGCGAGGATGATGCCGGCCGTGATCCGGTTGGCAATCTTTTCCAACCCCTCCATGACCAGGGGCGCGTCGACCGCCTTGATCTTCACCTCCAGGTCGCGGTTGCTGAGCGCCTCCAGGATACGGTGGAGCCGCGAGGGAAGCCCGGTCATCAACTCCTTCATCTCGAGGAACGAGGAGAGGAGACGGCCGGGGGAGAGTTCCCGCGACATCCGCCGGGTGGCCAGGTTGCTGACCTCCTGGCGGATCGCAGCCTGGGCATCGAAGGCCGGATCCAGGATCAGGCCGATCTCATCCAGTTGCAGCAGGGTCTTCCCGAGCAGGGTCAGCTCTCCCGGTACAAGCAGCCCGTCGGCGCCGGCGCGCTCGGCCAGACCCAGCAGGGCCCGACCGGTGCTGGCGTCTTTCAGGGTCTGGTGCGTCCGCGACATCATCAGCTGGCCGACCCCGCGGCGAAATGACGCTGGATTGAATTCCTCCCTGGCCTCGCTCATGGCGATCAGCACCTCGGCGGCATCATCGCTCTTGCCCTCGCTGATCGCCGCCAACAGCTTGAGCAGCTGCTCCTGCATGGAGGGGGTCACGTAGCCCACCATGCCGAGATCGAGCAAGGCGATCCGGCCATCCTCCGTCAGGAACACGTTGCCGGGGTGCGGGTCGGCGTGGAAGAACCCGTCCACGAGCACCTGCTTCAGGTAGGCCCGGAACAGCTCGTCGAGCAACGGGGTACCGTCGATCTCGAGGCGCGCGAGGGGCCCCAGACTGGTGATCTTCTCACCGCGCACGAGATCCATGGTGAGCACGCGCCGGGAGCAGTAGTCCGGCACCGGCTGGGGCACCTGGATCAGGGGGAAGTCCGTGAGGTTCTCCCCCAGCGTCACCAGGTGCTGGGCCTCGCGTTCGTAATCGAGCTCCTGCCGGATCGTGCGCCGGAACTCGGCCAAGATGTCGACGAAGCGGTGACGTCGCCCGATCTCCGTGCGGGCATCCAGGAACTCCGCCACCTGCTCCATCACCTCAAAGTCCTCAGCGATCCGGGGCCCGATCTCGGGTCGCTGGACCTTGACCACCACCGGGCGGCCGTTGCGCAACACCGCCGAGTGGACCTGGCCCAGGGAGGCAGCGGCGACCGGCTCAGGATCGAATCGCGCGAACCCCTTGGAGATGCGCACGCCGAGCTCTTCCTCGACGAGGCGCTCCACGTCGGCGTAGGGGAAGGGCTCGACATCGTCCTGCAGCCGGGCCAGCGCGGTGCGATACGGGGCGGGGAGCAAGTCCGATCGGCTCGACAGGACCTGACCCAGCTTCACGTAGGTCGGGCCCATCGCTTCCAGGTCGGCGGCCAACTCGTCGGGCGCCGTGCCCGTCGAGGCGACCGCTCGCTCCTCCTCCGGAGCGAACGCCTCGTCCATACCCAGCTGCTGGACGAGGTCGGAACGGCCGTATTTCCAGAGGAGGACGGCGATCTCCTTGTAGCGCGGCAGGTGACTGAGGGAGAGTGTCATGGGATGGCGCTCGCCGACCTCATCCATGGGATGGAGTGCAGGGACGTCCGGTGGTGATCCAGAGTAGGCATGGTGCGCCATTGGTGTCAATCAATCCTTCGGCCGGGACCGTTTACGCCGCCCGCCTCCCAGTGGACAATCCGAGCGTGGCCGAGCACGGCCGGCGTCAGGAACCTGCGAGCCCTGACCGGTGCACCGCGGATGTTGCACGGTGGAGGGGCGGCAGTGCGCCCCTGGGCTCACTTCACGTGGGAGGTGTTCGATTCGTCCTGTCCGCTTGTCAGCCTGTCCGTCCCGTCCGCCTACAAGTACCGCCCCACCGCCATCGCTGCCGTGGACACCACAAGTAGCGCCGCCACCACCTGGCCGGAGATCCGCGCGCGGGAGCGGAGCGCCTGGATCTGCTGCTGTCGGCTGCGCCGTTCGGTCTCGTCGGTGACCTGCGCCATGCCCTGTGCCAGCGTGCCGGCGTGCAGCATCGAGGGACGCATGACGATGATACCGATGAGGTATGCGAGGATGGCCATCGCCCCTCCGCCGGCGAAGGTATGGCCGGCCGCGGTGTGGAAGTAGTGCTCGTTGAACCCGAGCGACACCTTCCAGAGCAGCCAGACGCCGCTGAGCAGGGTGATCAGCGAGATGATGGGCAGGAAGGTCAACATGCCCCGCTTCTGGAGCGCGCCCATCACCTTTCCGCCATCAGGGCCAAGCTCGCCAATGACCGGGGCCAGGAAGAGGGTGTTGAAGACCACGATGCCGACCCACACCGACCCGAGTACGATGTGGACGAGGCGCAGCACGACGAGGAGGAAGTCCATGATCGCTCCGGAAGGTGGGGCTGTGGTCCGTGGCCCGGGTTCAGGCGGTGCGTAGCTGCCGCCCCTCAGTCGAGGCGCCCAGAAGATACAGCACCACCGCCGCGGCGAGCGAGGTGATGAAGGGGTAGGGAAGGCTAAGCAACCCGCCCGACACGTATACGCCCAGCCCACCGAGGAGCGAGGCCACAGCCGCCCGCGGGCCCCCGATTCGGGTGAAGAGACCGAACGACACGACGACCAGCGCACCGGCGGTCCCGAACGAGGACGACTCCTCCACCAGTTCGGCAACGCCCGCCGCCCCGAGCGCCAACGCCAGCGCAATCATGCCAAACACCCCCACCCCGAACCGTGCCAGCCGCAGCCGGGACCGCTCGTTCGTAACCCCGAAGATCGGTGCCACAATATTGTGCGCGGCGAGTCCGCCCGCCACAAGCAGAATTGTGTCTACGGTGGAAAGGATCGCCGAGATGAGGGCGCCCACGAAGATGATGTAGCCAGCGGTGGGAAGCATTTCGAGGGCCAGCGCGGGAAGAAACTGCTCGGAATCGGGGAGGCTGGGCACCAGCCGGTAGGCCACCAATCCCAGAAAGACCGGCAGAATCCCGACCGCTATATAGAGGCCGCCCGCCATGACCGCCCCATTGCGTGCCACTTCCGGGCTCCGCGCTGCAATGACTCGACTGATCAGCTCCACCGCCACCACCGACCCTGCGATCGGGATGGCGTATTCCTCGAGGAGGCCCAGGAATGAGGGGGTGACATCGGGACCGACCAGCGTCAGGCGGCTGGGCTCGACACTGGCGAGCGCGGCCTCAAGGCCGCCCAGATGAACCACCACCGCCACGACCAGCCCCACCAGCCCCACCACCAGGATGCTGCCCTGGACCAGGTCGGTAATCGCGTCGGCCAGGAGCCCGCCGAGTACGGTGTAGAGAATGCAGAAGGCGGCCGCGGCCGCCACCGCGGTGCTGATCTCCAGGTCGGTAATCGTCGTCAGGACGTGCCCGAATCCCCGCAGCTGCGCCGCGGCCCACAGCACGCTCGGCGGAATGAGCAGCACGGCGGCAAGGCGCTCCACTCCCGGTCCAAAGCGTAGCCGGAACAGGTCGGCCATCGTGGTGAGCTTGAGCCGCCAGATCGGGACCGCAAAGATCAATCCCGTCAGCATCAGGGTAACGCCGTAGGCAAACGGCTCCGCGGTGGTCAGCGAAAACCCCTGCTCGTACGCGCGCCCCGCCGAGGAGATGCAGGTCTCGGCGCCAAACCAGGTGGCAAAGATTGAGAAGATGGTAAGCGGATAGCCCAGCTTGCGCCCGGCGACGAGGTAGTCGTCCTCGGTCTGGATCTTCGGGGCCAACCAGGCGCCGATGCCGAGCTGGAGCACCAGGTAGGCCACCAGCGCCAGCAGGATCCAGTTCACCTGCCGAACGCCTTGATGCGGGGCAGGGCATTGGCGGCAAAGAGCCCCACGCCCGCCAGCTCACCCGTGCGTCCCACGAGCGCCAGCCCCGCGACCCCGCTGACGCTGCTCGCCAGCACCAGGAGTACGCCCGCGTTGAACACCACGAGCGCGGCGATCGCTGGTCCAGTCGGGCCCCGTGGCGGGCCGGACTTGAACTTGGGCAGCATCCAGTACGCCACGCCCATCGCCAGCTGGAGCGTCCAACCCAGCAGGGCAAGTTCGAGGTGGACCGGGAGCAGCCAGTCGGGGCGGGGCAGGGAGGGGATGCCGCGAGCGGCCAGGAGCCAGCCACCGGCGAGAAATGCCGCGAGAAGCTGGACCAGCGCCAGCCGAATGGCCCAGGTGGAGAGGGCCGCCACCTCAGCGCGCCTTGACCCGGGGCCAGATATTGGCGACGAACGCCACGGCGGCAAGCAACGGCAGCACCGCGGAGGCCAGCAGGAGGAGCCCTGCGTCGTGGCCCAGGATGGCGCGTGGCTCGCCGATGACCCGCAGCAGCAGGCCGGCATTGAGGCACCCCCACGCCAGCCACATCAAACGCTCACTGCCACGCGGGGCCGCCGCGGTGTGCCGCGGGAACATCCAGTGCGCCACGCCGAAGATCAGCTGGGTGATCCACCCCACGACCAGCAGGTGCAGCAGCGTGGGCCAGAGCACGCCGAGCCAGGGTGGTCCGCCCAGCACCGGCCGCGCGGCCACCAGGGTCAACCCCAGCAGCCCCGCCAGCAGGCAGAGCATGCCGCTCTTGATGAACCACCGCGTTACAGTCGGCATGCCTCGGCGAAACGCCGCACAACCTCGCCGGCGGGCTCAATGCTGGTGATGCCGCCGACGCTCTTGCCGGCCTGCCAGTAGTCGCGCGTGGCGGTTTCATCCAGCGACGAGCGCTTGAGCTGCCACAGCGATTTCAGCGCGTAGAACGTTCGCATCCAGTGCTTGGTCTTGCGGCCCCGCAGCATCCACTTGGCGAACCGCCCCGCCTTGAGCCCCATCCGCTGGATGTAGGGGGTGTTGATCACCGCCACCGGCACGCCGGTGATCCGCTCGCTGAGGACGATGTCCTCCTCGCGCGCGTCGAGGATCGCCTGCTTGTAGGCGTCACTGGTCTTGCATTCCGTCGTGGCAATGAACCGTGTGCCCATCTGGACGCCGGCGTAGCCCATCCGGAGCACCGCCGCAAACTCCTCCGGCGAGCCGATCCCGCCCGCGCAGACCAGCGGCACGCCCAGCCCGCCCAGCTCATCCATCAACTGCTCGGCGCTCTTCGGGCCGGCGTGGCCACCCGCACGGCGGTTCACCGCAATCAAGCCGTCCACCCCGCCGGCCAGCCCCTTCTCCGCCCATTTCAGTTCCGTGACGTCGTGATAGACGATCCCACCGACCGCGTGGGCCTTCTCCGCCACCCACTTCGGGTTGCCGAGCGAGGTCACGAAGAAGCGGACGCCCTCCTCGATGGCGATGTCCACCCACTTGATCATCCGTTCGTGATACGACTTCGACGACGCCTCGATCAGCGCGTTGAGGCCAATCGGCCGGTCGGTCAGCGACCGGATGAGCCGGAGCCCCTCGCGGTAATCGTGGCCGTGCACGTAGGTCAGCGAGATTGGCTGGACGATGCCGATACCGCCCGCCCTGGAAACCGCGGCCACGAGCTCAGGGTTGGAGCAGGGATACATGGCGCCGCAGATCATCGGCACCTCGATGCCGGCGTGGCGGGTGAGCGGGGTGTCGAAGGCTGTCATTCGGCGCGGCCCAGCCGCCAGGTCACCCGGGTGCGGCTCACCACATCGCCCGCCTCGTCGCGGATCTCGGCCACCACCTCATGTTCCATGTCGCCGTGGATCTCGGGCACGTTCACGGCGGCCTCGGCCACCAGCGTACCGCGGGCCTTCTTGAGATACTCGGTGGTCAGGCTGGTGACGATGCTGCGCACGCCGGGTGGCAGCGCCAGGAGCATGGACAGCCCGCTGGTCACCTCACCCAGGTTGGTCAGGGCAACGGCATGCACGGAGCGAAGGTGATTGCGCACCGAACGCCGGTCACGCAACGTGACACGGGCATAGCCGGGGCGCAGCTCCCGCACATGGGCGCCGATCGAGCCGGTGTAGGGCACCATCTGGCCCAGGATCCGGCTGAACAGCCAGGTGCCACCGGGCAGGGGCGAGAGGCGCGCCCAGAGGGCGGCGATGCGGGCACCGGGTGCGGCGTGGTCGGGCATGGGGGGAAAGCTAGCAGGGGCTGATGGGTCCCGCGCGGCGGGTCGGAGGCCGGCCCGGATCGGGGTCATTCCAGGCTCCGCCCCACGTCTCTTGACAGCTAGAGGAGCGCCCCCTATCTTCCCTCGACGGCAACAGGAACCACCCCAGAGGAGCCACACATGGCACTACGTCCGCAGACCGATGCCCTTCGGGGTTCGCTCGACCTGCTGGTGCTCAAGACGCTTTCGCTGGCGCCGATGCACGGCTGGGGGATCGGCCAGCGCGTGCAGCAGGTCTCCAAGGGCGTGCTCGACGTGAACCAGGGCTCGCTCTACCCGGCGTTGCAGCGGCTGGAGAAGGAGGGGCTGATCACCAGCGACTGGGGCACCACCGACAACAACCGCCGGGCGCGCTATTACCGGCTGACCGCCTCCGGTCGGCGCGCACTGGGTGCGGAGCTGGAGAACTGGCGCCGCTTCGCCGCGGGCCTCGAGGCGGTGCTGCGCACCGGCTGAGCGCGGCGCACCAGCGCCCCTCAGTGCCGCACTGCGGAACACCACGACCGTGCCTCGGCATCATCACCAGGGGAGCACACCATGAGCTGGCTGGAAGGGTCCCGGGCGCGCCTGCGCCTGCTGTTCGGTCGTCGCATCGCGGAGTCGCGCATGAACCAGGAGTTCGGCTTTCACCTGGAGATGGAGACCGAGCGTCTGATCCGCGAGGAGGGACTGGGCCCTGCCGAGGCGCGGCGCCGTGCCCACGTCGCCTTCGGCGGTGTAGACCACCACAAGGAAGTGCTGCGCGACGGGCGCGGGACCGCCTGGTTCAGCGGGGTGTCGCTCGACCTGAAGCTGGCCTTCCGCATGCTCACCAAGTATCCCGGCCTCACGCTCATCGGTGGCCTGGCCATGGCGTTCGGGATCTGGTTCGGCGCCGTCATCTTCGAGATGTTCGGCCTCGTGACGTCCCCGGCCTTGCCGCTCCCGGACGGCGCTCGCATCGTGGCGATCCAGAACTGGGATGCCGAGCGGAGCGAGGACGAGGATCGGGTGCTGTACGACTACCAGCTCTGGCGCACGGCGCGCACCATCACGGATCTCGGCGCCTGGCGCAATGCCAGCGTCAACCTGGTCGGCGCCGACGGCAGCGCGCACCCCGCGGTGGCGGCGGAAGTCACGGCAGCCGCCTTTCGGATCGCCCCGGCGCCTCCCCAGCTCGGCCGCGCGCTGGACGAGTCGGATGCGCGGCCGGGCGCGCCGCCGGTGGTGGTGCTGGGTCATGAGGTATGGGCCACCCGCTTCGAGAGCGACCCGCGGATTGTGGGTCGCAGCGTACAGCTCGGGAACAGCTTCGCGACGGTCGTCGGGGTCATGCCGGAAGGGTACGCGTTCCCCGTGTCGCACGAGCTGTGGCTGCCGCTGAACACCGACGTCCCCGGCGTGGAACCCAGGCAGGGCATCGCCATCACCGTCTTCGGTCGCCTGGCCAACGGCATGACGCGCGAAACCGCCCAGGAGGAGCTGGCCGCGCTTGGCCTGCGGCTCGCCGCGGAGCAGCCGACGACCCACGCGCGCCTCCAGCCGCACGTGCTCCCGTACACCCAATCGTCCGTCGACAGCGCCGACATGATGAAGGTGAAGGGACTGACCTACCTCTTCGTCGTCCTGCTCGTGGTGGTGGTGTGCAGCACCGTGGCGCTGCTCCTCTTCGCCCGCGCGGCGGCGCGTGAGACGGAGCTCCTCGTCCGCAGCGCGCTGGGCGCGAGCCGCCGACGCATCGTGACCCAGCTCTTCGCGGAGGCGCTGGTGCTCGCTGGCGTCGCGGCGGTCGTCGGGCTGGTGGCGGCGCAATGGGCCCTGACGCGCTGGGGCGAGCCGTACCTGGAGATGAACATGGGACGGCTCCCCTTCTGGTACGAGTTCACCCTCTCGCCGACGACCATCCTCTATGCACTGGCACTTGCCGTGCTTGGTGCGGTGGTGGCGGGGGTGATGCCGGCGCGGAGGGTCACCCGGGAGCTCGGGACCCGGCTTCGGGCGGGAACCGCGGGGGGTGGCGTGAGCTTCGGCGGCATCTGGACGGCGGTCATCGTCGCGCAGGTTGCGCTCACCGTGGCATTCCCGGCGGTCGTGATGCTGGTCCGCAGCGAGAGCCAGCGCCTCTCGTCCTACGACGCCGGCTTTCCCGTGCAGGAGTACCTGGGCGTGACCCTTGGCATGGAGGGTCCGCCGGAGGATGCCCCGGCCCCCGACCCGGGCGCCGCGCCGGGCGTGCAGTTCAGCGCCTCGGTCGAGGCACTCCGCCAGCGGCTGGAGGCGGAGCCCGGCGTGGCGGGCGTGACGGTCGTCGACCGGTTGCCGGGAGACTATCACGTGGATGTGCGGATGGAACTGGAGTCCCAGCCCGGGACCCCGTCGTTCCGGGTGGCCACGGCTGCGATCCATCCCTCGTACTTCGGCGTGCTGCAGGCGCCGATGCTCGCGGGCCGCGCGTTCACCAGCGCCGACCTCTCCCCGGACGTTCGCGTGGCCATTGTCGACCAGGGCTTCGCCGACCTCGTGATGCCGGGCCGGAACCCGATCGGGCATCGCGTGCGCATGAGCGCCGAGCAGATGCCGGACTCGAGCGAGGCCCAGCGGCCGTGGTACGAGATCGTGGGGGTGGTGAAGGAGCTGGGCATGGCGCACGCCATCGAGCGCAGCCGGCCGGCCGGCATCTACCTGCCGGCGATACCGGGGCGTCACCAAGCCCTCAACATGATCGTGCGAGGCCAGGGCGACCCGATGACGGTCGCGCCGCGCCTGCGCGAGCTGGCGACGGCGATCGACCCGGCGCTCCGCATCGAGCAGATGACGCGCCTCGACCAGGTCTTGACTCCCATGCTCTGGTTCCTCGGCCTGTGGATGCGGATCATCATCGGCCTGACCGCCGTGGCGCTGCTGCTCTCCCTGTCCGGCATCTACGCGGTGCTGTCCTACACCGTCGCCCGCCGGACACGGGAGATCGGGGTGCGGGTTGCGCTGGGGGCGAGCGCGCGGCGGGTCATCACCTCCATCTTCACACGCCCGCTGAGGCAGGTCACCCTGGGCGTCATCACTGGGTGCGGGCTCATCGCCCTGGCGACGATCGGTATTCAGCACACGCAGGAGTTTGCGGGCCTGAAGGGGCGGGGGCTGACGTTGGGGGAGGTCGCCCTGCTGGGGGGCTACGCCCTCCTCATGCTCGGCGTCTGCATGCTCGCGTGTATCGTGCCGACCTGGCGCGCGCTCGGGGTGCAGCCGACCGAGGCCTTGCGGGAGGAATAGCGGGAGCGGGTGGATGAGGAGCAGACAGCGCCCGGCCACCGCGAAAGCCGCGCCCAGGGCTGGGCCCGTGGCCGGGCCGGGATCGGAAAGGATGATCCACAGATTACACAGATTACACAGATGGGTCCTCTGCCCGGCTGGGTGCCTGGACCGGAGCGGACACCCCGATATGTGCTTTGTGAACTGCGAGTCCAGAACAGCGTCCGGCGACCGGCCCTTCCGGAGAGGTTAATGCTCTCGGGTCAGGCGGTTCACAACAAACGTCTGGTGGCTTGCTGGGGCGCGGAGGTTCGGAAGGCCGCGGAGTCCATCTGCGTAATCTGTGTAATCTGTGGATCGATCATGCGAACGCTCTTTACGCCCGCCAATGCCGGGACGCACAGGCGATCCCTCTGCGTCATCTCACCTGTGCTGCGTCATCTGCAAAATCACCACTGCGCCGCGCCGCGTGCACCAGCAGCAGCCCAAAACAGAGCAGCACCACCGCGCCGGCCTGGTGCATCGCCGCGAGCGAGATCGGCACCAGCATCAGCAGCGTGGCAATGCCCAGCGCAATCTGCACGAGGGACATCAGCCCGACCGCACGGCCCCAGCGCCGCACGGTGTCGGACTGGTCGGCGCCTCGCGCCAGCTTCCAGAGTCCCAACCCCGCCATCGTCGTAAGCACGCCGAGCAGGCGGTGGTTGAACTGCACCGCAGGAATGTGCTCGAAGAGGTTCCGCCACCAGGGGTCCAGCGCCCGGTAGCCGGCGGGCACCACCCGCCCGCCCATCAATGGGAAGGTGTTGTACGCGTGGCCGGCCTTGAGCCCGGCCACGAACGCGCCGGCCACCGCGGTCAGCGCCACCAGAGCCACGAACGCCATCCCCAGCCGCCGCATCCGCCTGGCCGCCTCCGGGCTCCCCCGGCGCTCGAACATGACGGGTGGGCGCACCAGCAGGTCGGCGGCGGTCCAGACCGCCAGCCCGACCAGGACCAGCGCCACCGAGAGATGTGCCGCGAGGCGATACTGACTCACACTCGTCCGCTCGCTCAGGCCGCTGGCCACCATGTACCACCCCATCGCGCCCTGCACCGCCATCAGGAAAAGCAGCAGCAGGATGCGCCGGGTCACCACCCTGCTCAATCCGCCTCGAACCAGCAGCACCAGCGCCGGCAGGCCGATCGCCAGCCCCACCACCCGCGCCCAGAACCGGTGGATCCACTCCCACCAGAAGATCCGCTTGAATTCGGCCAGGCTCATCCCACGATTGACCTCCTGATACTGCGGGATCTGCCGGTACTTGTCGAACTCCACGGCCCACGCCTCGGCCGACAGCGGCGGCAGGACGCCCGACACCGGCTTCCATTCGGTGATCGAGAGCCCCGACTCGGTCAGCCGGGTGATGCCGCCGATGATGATCGTGATGAACAGCATGACGGTCCAGATGACAAACCACCGCCCCACGCGTCGGCGCAGGTCGGGGTTCATGGCGGCGCCAATATCAGGCATCGGGTTGTGCTCACGGGGCATCGGAGAAATGTAGGGGCGCGCCGTGTGGCGCGCCTACGGTAGCCCTCACACCGGAGTCAGGGGTCTCGGGGTCCAGTCAATGCCAGCAGGCGGCGCTGGCGCGGGTCGTAGGTCACCATGACCACCCGGTGGGACGCCACGGTGACCGTCGTATCGAGGCGCAACGCCCGTGGCAGCGCCTCCGCGATCCGGGTGGCGGCGGCGGTGTCCACGGCCACAGAATCAGCCGCATCGATCCGGTCCAGCGTGATCGAGAGCTGGACCGTCCCGACCGGGATGGGAAACTCCCGCAACAGGTGGATGGGACGGTCACGCCGCGCGCCACCGCCTGAGAGCGCCTCGTTCAGCACCGGCTCACCGTTCTGCGACACGACCAGGCGGTAACCGGCGGCCTCACCATCGCAGATCACGGGCTGGCGCATGTGCGCCGGGCGGCTGGCCAGTTCCGCTTCAGAGAGCGTCCGGCACCGCTCGATTCGCTCCGGCCGGGCACTCAGGTTCAGCCGGAGTACCCCATCCGGCTCCGGGTGTGCCCGCCACGGTGCGTGGCTCGCCGCAACCAGGCCTGCCACCATGGCAGCGCCGAGCAGCCAGGCAAAGAGGCGGACCGGCCGGAGGGTGAATGCCATCAGCGCACCTCCTCCTCCTCGACCAGTACCGGGTCGCAAATCGCCTCGAGGTCCAGGTTGGCCTCCGCGCTCGGTGGTTCGATATCGTCGAGCTGGCGGTTGAATGCCTCAAGCTCGTGGAGGGCGCTGCGCGGATCGCCGGCGCGGGCATAGCCCACCGCCACGCGCCGACGGTCCACCCGTGCCTTGAGCTCCGCCTCGCGGTCGTGGAAGAGCCGCTCGATCAGCCACTTGGGGCCTTCGCGACCGGAGCAGTCCCGCGGCGGGCACGACAGCACCAGCACCCCACGGGCCCCGCCCCGGATCAGGATCTCCACGACGGAGCTGTGCAGGTTTCCGGCGCAGGCCGTGGCGTGGACCACCGCCCCGGCGGCCTCGATCGTCGCCCGGTGTCGCCACGCGCCCTGATTGCAGGCCAGGACCACCGTCCGGCCGGTGATCGCTCCCTCGGCCACCGTCACCCGGGTGGCGGCCAGCTGGTCGCGGCCAGTCCGCCCCGGGGGTCCCACCCCCATCGGGGCGCAGGAGCCGGCGCAGATGCCACAGCTCGCGCAGCGTGCCGCGTCCACCTCGGCCAGCAGCTCAGCGCGCCCATCGGCGCGGGGCACCATGGTAATGGCGGTGAACGGACAATCAATGCTACATTGGGTGCATCCGGTACAGAGTTGGGGGTCGACGGTGGAGGTCGGACTCGCTTTGGCACCCCGGGGCCGTGTCAGCCACGGCACCATCAGCAGCCCGCCCACGATCAAGACTCCCATGAGCCACGCCACCCCCGGTGGCAGTTGCCGCGCAAGGGGGAGCCAGAACGCGAACCACCAGTCCATCGGGACTGATTCGGGGCGCACGAACGGATTGCCCTCCGGGGCCATGCCGAGTGGCCAGAGCACTGCCACGGCGGTCAGGAGCCCGACGATGGACCAGGTGAGCCCACGCGGTGGCATCAGGGCCGGCCGCGCCAACCGGGAGACGTGCAGCAGGAGCAGCACACCCATGCCGAGCGGCAGCGCTACATGGGCAAAGAGGTTGAGGAAGAAGAAGGCGCTGGGTGGGTTCTGTTCCGCCACGAAGGTGCGGCCGACCGGTTCGCTGAGGATCGGCAGGGCGTCGAAGAGGCGGGCCCCGGCAATGGCGAGCTCGCGGCCGAAGCTGTCCCAGACCATCACGAAGCCGGTCCAGGCGCTGAAGAGGAAGAAGCCGAGGAGGAGCACCCCGGAGGTCCAGGCCAGGACCCGCGGACCGAAGGTCCGTCGCTGGGCCGTCATCCGCACCACGTGCACGATGATAGCCAGGACGGCGAGATCCGAGGCGTACCGGTGGAGCCCCCGGACCCAGTTGCCGGACCACGGATTGGCGGTGATCCGGGCCACCGAGTCGTAGGGTGCGCCCACGCGATAGAACAGCAGCAGCCAGACGCCCGTCACCAGCAGGACGACGAGCAGCATGACCACGATCGTCCCGCTCTGGTAGAGCGGGTTGTAGCGCCAGCCGGCCAGGCGATCGAACGCGGTATCCAGCGCGTCGAGGAGACGACGGATGCGACCCTCCATTTCCAGGTTCCCAGAGAAAGTAGCCGTGGCAGGACGGAGGTGCCTTGCCAACCCCAAGGATATATCATATTATCATGATTATATCCGTAATCCAACCCAGCCCACCCTCTTGGCGAGGAGGTGCCCATGACGGAGTCACACCCACCCCGGGAACAGGATGAACCGATCCCGCGGCTACAGCAGCTCTACGACAGCCCGTTTCTTCTCCTGCTGGTCGGCCTGCTGGTGATGTTCGTCGTGTACACCGGCTGGGGGTTGGTGGAGATCCTGACCCTTCCCGCCGCGACCCTCCCGTGAGGACCCGCCGATGAAACTCGATACGCATACCGGCCTCGACAGTCCCCAGGGGGTCTGGTGGACGCCGGCGCACAAGCACGAGAAGGTCTGGGTGGCCATCGCCTTCGGCTGGTGCATGGTGCTCTTTGCCATGATGCCGCTCTGGCACCTCAAGGGGGGCCAGAACCCGAGCGGGATCCGCGCCAAGGTGGAACCGCACGCCTTCTTTGCGCGGACGATGGAATTCACCAACGAGTACCGGATCGGAGAGGATCAGGGGATCCCGATCGTGGCGCCGCCGCCGGGGAGTGACATCTACCTCACCGGCCTCAGCTTCCAGTGGACGCCGATCCTGCAGCTCGAGAAGGACGCCGAGTATGTGCTGCACCTCTCGGCGCTGGACGTGAACCATGGTTTCAGCCTCTACCCGATGAACATCAACTTCCAGGTGGTCCCCGGCTACGACTACGGCCTCCGCATCAAGCCCACCGAGGCCGGTGACTTCCGGATCGTCTGCAATGAGTTCTGCGGCATCGGCCACCACCTGATGGTGGGCCGCGTCATCGTGACGGAGCCGGGCGGCCGCGACCTCGCGCTCCAGGAACTCCGCGCCGCGCAGGAGGTGACGCCATGACCGACGCCGTCTTCCGGATCTGCGGCTCGACCGGGAAGAAGATTGACCGCCAGGCGGAGCTGATGATCCGGGCGCACGCCGTGGTGTCCGTGGTGGCGCTGCTGGTAGGGGCGGTCGCGGCGGTGCTGCTGGTCCTGACCCGCTGGCAGGCGGTGCACCTGCTCTCGGCGGTCTGGTTCTACCGGATCCTGGGCGTGCACGGGATGAGCATGCTCATCTTCTTCATCATCTTCTTCGAGATGGCAGTGCTGATCTTTGCCAGCACCGTCCTGCTGAACAACCGTCAGGCTGCCCCCAAGACCGCCTGGGCCGGGTTCGGCCTGATGCTGGTGGGCGCCCTGATGGTGGAGTGGATGATGTGGACCGGCAAGGCCGACGTGCTGTTCACCTCCTACGTGCCGCTGCGCGCCCACCCGCTCTTCTACCTCGGCGTGATCATCTTCGCCGTGGGCGCCCTGGTCATCACCGCCCTGTTCTTCGCCAACCTGGTGGTGGCCAAGCGAGAGAAGACCTATACCGGCTCGATTCCGCTGGTAGTGTACGGGGCGCTCACCGCCGCGATCATTGCAGTGATCACCCTGCTGCACGGCGCGGCGATCTACATCCCGACCTTCCTCTGGTCGCTGGGGCTGATGGAGGTGGACCCGCAGGTCTACCGGATGGTCTGGTGGGGGCTGGGCCACTCGTCGCAGCAGATCAACATGGCCGCGCAGGTGTCCATCTGGTACATGCTTGGCGCGCTGACGGTGGGCGCGGTGGTACTCAACGAGAAGATCAGCCGGACGGCTTTTGTTCTCTACATCCTGTTCATCTCGATGGCCAGTGCCCACCACCTGCTGGTGGACCCGGGCATGGGCCCGACCTGGAAGATCGTCAACACCAGCTACTTCATGTACATGGCCGTCCTGGCCAGCATGATCCACGGCTTCACCGTGCCAGCCGGGATGGAGCTCGGCATGCGGCTCCGCGGCTTTACGCAGGGGCTCTTCGGCTGGCTCTGGCGGGCACCCTGGGGGGACCCGGGCTTCAGCGCGATGGTCTTCTCAATCATCATCTTCGGGTTCGTGGGTGGGATTACCGGCGTCACGATCGGCACCGAGCAGATCAACATCATCGTCCACAACACCCTGCGGGTGCCGGGGCACTTCCACGCCACCGTCGTCGCGGGCACGGCGCTGGCCTTCATGGGCGCCACCTACTACCTGATTCCGCTGATCTTCCAGCGGAAAGTGGCGTTCTGGGGCATGGCCCGGATCCAGCCGTATCTCTTCGCCATCGGCATTCTGGTCTTTTCGATGTTCATGACCTTTGCAGGCAGCTTTGGCGTGCCGCGGCGCCATTGGGACATCAGCTTCCGTGACGCGCCGTTCAACGTGGACTTCAGCCCGACGGTGGACCTGCTCCTCGGCATCATGGCGATGGGCGGGCTGCTGGCGGCTACCGCGGCGTTCATGTTCATCGCCATCGCGGTCAAGTCGGTGTTCTTCGGCGAGCCGCTCGGCGAGATCACCCGCGGCGTGGAAATGCGCGGCGTGCCGCGCGGCCTGACCC
>JBHEPH010000029.1:7801-35873 GCA_046260395.1 Gemmatimonadales bacterium | reverse complement strand
GGCTGGTGGGTGTCGGCGGGTCGTGGGTGTTCAAGGAAGAGGCGATGGGCGGTGGCGACATCAAGATGATGGCGATGGTCGGCGCGTTCGTGGGATGGAAGGGGGTGCTGCTGACCGTCTTCCTCGGCGCGCTGCTTGGCACCCTGATCTTCCTGCCATTGATGCTGCTGGGCAAGAAGAAGCTGGTGCCGTTCGGGGTGTTCCTGGCGATGGGTGCCGCGGCCACCTACCTGTTTGGGCCGGCGATCTTCGAGTGGTATGGGCGGTACTTGGGGGTGGCATAGCCACAGCGTTCCCTCGTGTCGCTCAGCCGCCTCCGCTCCGTGCCATGCTGGCCCGCCACTCCGCCACCTGTGCCGGCCTCCCCCACGTCTCGTACAGCTTCACCAGCCGGTTCCGGGCATCGCGCACGGATTCCGACTCCGCCCCGCGCGCCGCGACCAGCGCCTGCTCACTCCTGAGCAGGTGCGTCTCCGCCTCCTGGTAGCGGCCCTGGAGGATCAGGTGCTCCCCCAGCACACCCTCGCTGTTGTCAATCAGCCAGTGACCGGCGGGGAAGTGCGCCTGCCGAAGCTGCCAGCTCTCCCGGAGCCACCGCTCTGCTTCCGACAATTCGCCGAGCGGCCCCAGGGCACGGCCGAGCACCGCCATCGCGGTGGAAACCGCGGGGTGAGCGTCGTCGAGGCTCCGTCCTCGAAGCTCCAGGACGCGGCGGGCCCATTCCGCGCCCTCGGCGTATCGGCCGACGCGCACCAGGTGATCAGCGTAGTTGAACATCGTCCATGCCAGGTCGGGATGCTCCGGCCCCAGTAGCTCCCGCCGCATGGCGATGGTGGCGCGATAGGTGGAATCGGCCTCGGCCGGCTTGCCCGCGTACTCCTGCACGGTGGCCAGCGGCGAGAGAAGGGCAGCCACTGTCGGGTGGACCTCGCCGTGGGCACGCCGCGCCGCCGCCACACCGGCCACCAGCACCGACTCCGCCTCGAGGTGCCGTCCGAGGTCGCTGAGCACGACACCCAGGTTGCCATAGACGGTCGAGATGGAGCTGTCGTTGACGGGGACCTGCCGCTGTTCGATCTGCAGCGCTGTCCGGAGGAGGGCGACCGCCTCTTCCAACCGGTCAAGGCGGATCGCCAACCGGGCGCGCAGCTCGTAGAAGTCTGACGTGGCCACCTCCTCCGGGGCATGGCGCTCGAAGACCTCACCGGCCCGCCCAAGCACCGAGTCCGCCTCGGCGTACCGCCCTTGGAACTCGAGGGCGCTGCTCAGCCGGGTCAACGCAAAGCCCGTGGCCCGGCTGCCCCTCGGACTGGCGAGTTCGTGCCTCGCCAGCACGATCCGGTATTCGGCCTCGGCGAGTTCGAACTCCCCCAGCGCCACGTACGTGCCGCCAATGATCGAGCGGATCTCTGCCTCCAACACGGGCTGATCCGCGAGGTCCCGGGCCCGGACCGAGGCGGAGTCGAGCACCTCGCGCACCTGAACCTCGCGGCCGAAGGCGCTGGGACTCGCCGCACCCAGCATGGTCGTCAGGAAACTGGTGACCTCGGTGGCCCTCACGCGCTCCGCTTCGGCGGCGCGCGCCTGCCCCACACTGATCACCGTACCCGTCACCAGCGAAACCACCGCAAGGGTCAGGGCAGCGGTGGCCGCCCGGTGTCGGCGAACCAGCCGCCCGGTCCGGTACCCCAGGCTGTCCGGCCGCGCCAGCACCGGCAGGCCCCTGAGGTGGCGGTGGACGTCCTCGGAGAAGTCCGCCGCCGATCCGTAGCGTCGCTCAGGCTCCTTGCGGAGCGCCTGCAGCACGATGGCGTCGAGGTCCCCGGCCACACGGCCCTGGGCTTTCGGGTGACTTCGCTCTCCCAGGAGCGCGGTGCGCTCCGGCCGGATGCGGGTGCTCGGTCGCGGCGGGTCGGCCAGCGTCACCAGTTGCTCGACCTCCAGCAGAGCCCGGCCGGTCGCGGTGAACGGCCGGTCCCCGGTCAGCAACTCGAACAGCACCACGCCCAGGGCGTAGACATCCGAGCGGGTGCTGACCGGTTCGCCCAGCACCTGCTCCGGCGACGCGTACTCCGGCGTGTAGGCGCGGAGCCCGGCCTGGGTGATGGGGAACTCGCCGCTGTGTTGCTCCTCGGGCGTCGGCAGCAGCTTGGCGATGCCGAAGTCGAGCAGCTTGACGGTACCATCCTGGGTGACGAGGATGTTGCCCGGCTTCAGGTCGCGATGGATCACCAGGCTCTGGTGGGCATACTGGACCGCGCCACAGACCTGGCGGAAGAGCGTCAGGCGCTCGGCAACTGGCAGTCGCCGGTTGTCGCACCACGTGGTGATCGGCTCGCCCTCGATGAACTCCATCACGAAGTACGGCTGGCCGTCGTCCGTGACCCCGCCATCGAGCAACCCGGCGATGTTGCGGTGGCTGAGCGAGGCCAGGATCTGGCGCTCGGCACGGAAGCGCCGCAGGGCGAGCTCGCCAGCAGCGTGGTGACGCAGAAACTTGATTGCCACGCGCATCTGGTACTCATCATCGGCCCGAACCGCCTCGTAGACCGCCCCCATCCCGCCATAGCCGATCTGGCGCTGCACCTCATAGACCCCGACCCGCGCGCCGATCCACGGATCCGCGTCGGATGGCGCATCACCGAGCTGCCTCACCAGCGCGGTGCGGTCCAGCGCCCGGCCGGTGCGGGCGTGGGCCTCCAGCAGTCGCACGAGCTGGTCGGCCAGCACAGTATCACTCGCGCGCAGGCGGACCACCAGCGCATCGACCTCCTCCGCCGATCCCGCGAGCGCCTCTTCAAACAGCGCCTGCAGTTGTGCCAGCCGATCGGGGGTCAGCGACTTGTCAGGGGGCATGCCGTCTCCGTCGGGGCAGGACGATCAGGTGATGGGGTCGAGAGACTGCAGAAGGAAGGCACGGGCGAAGGTCCAGTCGCGCTTGACCGTGGCGGGCGAAATACCGAGGGCCTCGGCGGTCTCCTCCACCTCGAGACCTCCAAAGAATCGCAGTTCCACCACACGTGCCTGGCGCGGCGCCAAATGGTCCAGCTGTTGCAGCGCATCGTCGAGGGCAATCAGGTCGAGGGAGTCCTCACCGTCCTGCTGGATCGCCTCGTCGAGGGTAATGCGCAGGCCATGATCTCGCTTGACGCGGCGGCGATGACGCGCGTGGTCGATCAGGATCCGCCGGATCGTTCGCGCGGCGATGGCGTAGAAGTGGGACCGATTCTTCCAGGTGGTGCCCTGCTGCCCCAGCAGCCGGACGAAGGCCTCATCCACCAGCTCGGTGGGCTGGAGAGTGTGCCCCTCGGACTCCCGGCGCATGGCGTTGACCGCGATCCGGTGAAGCTCGGCATAGACCCGGGCTGCCAAATGATCGGCGGCTCCTGGCACACCGAGGCGCACGTCCTCCAGCAATCCAGTGATCTCCCCGTCTGGTGCAGGCTTCATGGCAGATCCGGAAGGGCGTGCGGCGGTCGGGTGGCGAGGACAGCCGGAAGTTACGCTCAGGCGGGGCGGTTGTGAACCGGGGATATGGGGCGGCCTCCCCGTGCCCCCCCACGCCCGGTGCGCGTGCCTGGTGCAGGGGGAGGGCTCTGGCTTGGCGAGTCGGGTGGCGCTCGAGGGCCTGAAGGCGGAGGACCGCGCAATCGCCGACTCTTGCGACCCCGTCGAGCCCGCGAGGCGAGAGTGAAAGCATGCGGGCTCCTGGTCCTCGGGCGGTGGGTACCGGACTGGGCGGACGTCGAGAGCCGGGAGCATGAAGGGTGGACGGTTGACCGAACGAACCGGGCAGCAAGAAGGATATTACGGGCGAAGGCCAGCCGTGTCACATGGCTGACCTCCGCCCTGGATCCGATCGACTAGAATTGCCGCGGGCTGGGCGACAAGCATCTGGGCGCGATCATCCCTGTCGCCTGCCGCGTGGCCCAGGCTACTGCCCGCTCTGGAAGTAGGTCTGGAGCCGCTGCTGCAGTGCTCCCAAGGCGGCACCGCTCCGCCCGCCGGCGAGGTCGGCGGCGTTCGTCGTCATGAGGTAGGCCACGCCCGTGTCGAGGTACATCCAGGCCCGGGAGTGGTTGCGGGTGTTGCTGCCATCATGGGTGGCATACCGTCCCCCAGAAGGGATCACCCACCCCATGCCATAGCTGCCTCCACCACCCGGCGGCACCGCGTTGGTCGTGAGGTAGCGCGCGGTGGTCTGGGTCAGCAGCGTGCTTCGGCCCTGATCGGCGAGCAGCAATTCCTGAATAATGCGCGCCCAACCCCGCAGCGGCATATGCCCGGTACCCGCTGAGGACATGCCCGGGTGGTTGTCGAACGCCTCGGCGGGGATCCAGGTGTTCCCCGAGAGGTAGTGGCTCACCGGTTGCTCCCCCCCGACCCCCGCCGTTGGACCCCAGCCCGCACCCGTGACACCAAGTGGCTGGTACAGCTTCGTGGCCATCAGGTCCTCGTAGGTGCTGGACCAGGCCCGCTCGATCATCGAACCGGCGATGCCGAAGCCGGGGTTGTTGTAGGAATAGATGCCGCGCGGGTTCTGCAGGGGCTGGCTCAGAACGTATTTTGCCCAGGACAGACGCGCGGCCGGAAGTGGCCCGTCGATCAGTCCTTGTTGGGTGGTGATGAGGCCGCCCGTGTGCGACAGGAGTTCCGAGAGGGTCAGCGTCAGGTGGGCCGGCAGCGTGGTGCCCGAGAGATCCGGGAAGGCCTGCTGGATCGTCCGCTGCCATGTGAGCACGCCGGCCTCAACGGCCATCCCTGCCAAGACCGCCGTGAGCGCCTTGGTGTTCGAGCCGATGTGCCACTTGTCCTCGACGGTGACCTGCGCGCCGCCCGTCGCGCGCCGCAATCCGCCGGCGCCCAATCCGATCAGCCCCTCGCGGTGCACGATGGCCGCGCCCATCGCGGGCATGCCGTGGGCCTGCCGGATCGAGTCCACGATGGCGGAGAGATTGGCCAGCGAGCCGCGAACCCGCACCGTGGCGCTCTGGCCCTCGGAGGTGGCGGTAATGGTTACCGTGCCGGGCAGGAGGGACCGCACCATGCCGCCCGCCGTGACCGAGACCAGGGTGGCGTTGGAGGTCTGGTAGGTGACGGTGCGACCCGTCAGCACGTTGCCACCCGCGTCCTTCAGGGTGGGTACCAGCTGGGCGGACGCTCGGAAGGGCACGTCAATGCTGTCGGCGGGGAAGGTGATCGTCGCCACGGGTGCCTGAACGACGGTCAGGGCGGCAGTGCCGCTCTGACCTTCGCTGGTCGCCGTGATCGTGGTGGTTCCCGGTGCGACGGCGGTGATCAGACCGGTCGTGGTGGAAATGGTGGCAATTGAGGCTTGGCTGGAACTCCACGTCACGGTACGTCCGGTCAGCGGGGCGCCGGCGGCATCCTTCAGTTGGACACCCGCCTGGGCCGTCATCCCCACGGCCAGTGTCGGCGCGGGGAGGGTGACGGTCACCGTGGCCACAGGGGCCAGGCCGACGGTCAGCTGGGCGCTGCCGCTCTTGCCCTCGCTGGTGGCCGTAATGGTCGCGACTCCCGCCCCGACGGCGCTGACGAGTCCGGCTGCGGAGACGGTGGCGATGTTGGTCGCGGACGAGGACCAGGCCACCGGACGGCCGGTCAACGGCGCACCGGAGCCATCCCGCAGGTCGGCACTCGCCTGGGTCGTCAAGCCCACCGTGAGGGAAGACGCGGCAAGGGTGACGGTGACGGTGGCCACCGGCGGCGGACTGACCGTGACCTGGGCGCTGCCGCTCCGGCCCTCGCTGGTGGCCGTAATCGACGCCACCCCCTCGCCGACGGCCGTGACAAGTCCCGCTGCGGAGACGCTGGCGACATTGGTGGCGGACGAGCTCCAGGCGACGGCACGACCCGAGAGCGTCGTGCCCGCCGCGCTGCTGAGCACCGCGGTGGCCTGGGTGGTCAGGCCGACGGTCAGCCCCGGGCTGGCCAGGGTCACCGACACACTGGCGACTGGTGCGGGCGGCGGCGGCGGAGGCGGGGGAGTCGGGGTGACGGTCTCCCCGCCGGAACAGGCGGAAATGACGAGGGTCAGGACGAGCAGCGTACGTGGGAAATGGCTGACAAGGATCGACATGGTCCGGCTCGCGGTCAGAGGTGGGTCACGGGGGTCTTGGGTAGACGCGCCGAAACCCGGTCCCGAAGCTCATCCGGTCCCCGACCCGGTCCCGGCCCGCAGGCTCTGGCGCCCCCCCGGGGGCAGCCATGGTCCCGGAGGTGGGGTTCGGGAAAACCTCATGCCAGGGATCATGTGCCGCCTGTCACCTGTCCCGCCGTGCGCCTACCTTTCACCATGCTCCGCCTGACCCTCCTCACGGCCCTGGCCCTCGGTGCCTGCCGCGGCACCCCGCAGGACTCCGACCCCCAGGCCACCCTCGATCGGCTGGTGGATTCCCTTGCCCCCGCCGTCGAACGCGCCACCGGGCTCACGTTCCGGGAGCGCCCCCGCGTGGCGTTGCGGACCGCCGACCAGGTGCGCGCCTTCATCCTCGCCAAGGTGGGGGAGGAGTTCCCCCCCGAGCGGATTCGCGGCGTGTCCAGCGCCTACCAGTTGCTTGGCCTGCTGCCGGACACCCTGGACCTCCAGGCGCTGTTGCTGGACCTCTACAGCGAACAGGTGGCGGGCTTCTACGACCCCGACTCCACCATGCTCTACGCCGTGGAAGGCGCCGATCCCGCGCAGCTTCGCCTGGTGGTGGCCCACGAGCTGGTGCACGCCCTCCAGCATGAATACCTGCCGCTCGATTCGCTCCTCCGCCAGCGGCGCAACAGTGACCGCGCCGCCGCCGCCCAGGCTGTCCTCGAAGGTCACGCGACCATCGCCTCGCTTCGCGTACTGGTGCCGGGCGAGGGCATGATGGACAACCCCGACTTCTGGCAGACTTTTCGTGACCAGATCCGCCAGTCCCAAGCCACCATGGAGGTCTTCCGGCGCGCCCCGCTGGTGCTGCGCGAGGGATTGGTCTTTCCCTACCTCGCCGGCTCCGACTTCATGCGCTGGTGGGCCGCCGCCCGCCCCGGGGAACCGCTGCCCCAGACCGCCCAGCTGCCACGATCCACCGAGCAGATCCTCCATCCCGAGCGCTACCACGCCGGCGACGAACCAATGGACGTCTACTTCGCCGATTCGACTGAGACCGTCCTCCACGAGGACACGCTCGGCGAGATCGAGCTCCACATCCTGGCGGCCCATCTCCGCGGCGGCGAAGTGATCACCAGTCTGGCGGCTGGGTGGGGCGGCGATCGCTACCGGGTCTACGATGCCCCCGAGGGTCCGGCCATGGTCTGGTGGAAGATCTGGGATTCGGAGGTCGCTGCCCGCCGCTTTCGGATCAATACCGGCAGCCGCCTCATCGAAGTGGCTCGGCCGGGCTATCGCACCACGGTGGATTCAATGCAGGTGGATGGCCGAGCGGCGGTGCGAACCGTCATCGCGCCAACCGGGTGGGCCGGGTGGGAAAACGTGCCGGGGGTGCGCGTGGGGGATCGGGTGCCGTGACGCGGGCGCACGATCCCCCGTAGAGACGCCCGCATTGTAGAGACGCCCGCGTAGAGACGCCCTACTAGGGCGTCTCTACGATCCGGGCGTCTCTACACGGATTCCCGTGCGTCACCCCCGAATCAATACGTTCACCCCGAACGCCAGCGCACCCACGATCGCGCCAAGCAGGAAACCGAGGCGCACGATCAGGTCGAGTTCCTTCTGGGTGACGTTGCGGACGATCTCCTCCATCCGCCGGGTGCTGAAGCCCAGCACCTTCTGCTCCA
This sequence comes from Gemmatimonadales bacterium, assembly GCA_046260395.1. Lineage (GTDB taxonomy): Bacteria > Gemmatimonadota > Gemmatimonadetes > Gemmatimonadales > GWC2-71-9 > JAWXBA01. Next base: position 28,082 of record JBHEPH010000029.1, on the reverse strand, counting down.
CCATCTCGGGCACCGCCAGCTTGTCCACCACGAGCGGAAGCTGGGTCTCCACCCAACTCCAGGCCGAGCGACTGACCCCGTCCGCCATCTTCTCCACCGTTTCCTCGCCGAGCCAGTCGGCCGGCCGGCCGATCGGCTTGGCCATGAGCGCCGAGGCGGCGTGGACACCGGCGGACGCCAGCAACTCCCGCCCTCGATCGCTCGAGGCCAGCCCGGCAATCACCGCCGCCGCCCGATCGGCCGGAACAAGGTCGAGCACCTCCTGCCAGGTCCCGCTCCCGGCCTTGTCAAGCGTCCGATCAAGTCCGGCTCTCAGCGCCTGTCGGGTGGCCGGCTCACGGGCGGCATTCACCAGCCAGTTGCCGAGTGTCTCGGCCAGCGCGGCACGACGCTCGAGTGGCAGCCGGCGCAGCCGGGCGCCGAGCGGTTCGCGCAGGAGTGACTCGAGGCCGTTCTGGATTGCCGAGGCCACCCGCGCCTTGATCTCTGGTGCGTTGACTGCCTCGGCAAATCGCTCGAACCCCTCGGCCTCGAAGCCGTCCACCAGGCGCTCAATCGCCTTGTCGCTCACCACCAGCTTGGCGAGCAGCCGCTCATGGAGCAGCATCTTGCGGGCCGAGCGGTCGAACGCCTCGCGCAGCGCCAGCTTGACGGAGCCCTTGGCCTCGGGGTCGGCCAGCAGCTGAGCGAGCCGGTCAATCAGGGCTGGGAGGGCCTCGTGGATGGTCTGCTCCACGGGTGCCAGGATCCCGGGCGGCAGCCGCTCCACCAGCGGGCGGTCATCCTCCTCCAGACGGGAAAGCAGGTTCACCACCCAGTCCCGCAGTGCCCGCTCAGTTTCCTCGGACTCCACCAACGCCTGAGCCCAGCGGTCCAGCCGATTGGTGAGCGCCTCGCGACGGTCTCCGCTCAGCAGTTCGCCGACCGGCAGTGGGCCAACCTCGGCCCGGAGGCGCGTCAGCCCCGTGTCCACCAGCTCTGCGAAGGCCGGGGTGCTGGTCCACTCCGCCAGCCGCTCCGCCAGCCGGGCGGCGGCCTCCGCTATGATCTCCTCGACCCGCGCCCGCGTCTCCGGGCTGAATCGCTCTACCAGGGCAGGGTGCTCCTCGGAGAGGAGGCGCCGGACGGTACCCCCCACCGCATCATCGAAGGCGCCTTTCACCGCCGGGGAGTTGAGCCGCGTCGCCAAGTCCTCGGGGGTCAGGAGCTTCTCGCCGACCACCCGGCCAATGCTCTTGGCCAGCCGCGGCTTGTTTTTGGGGATGGCCCCGACCAGGCGGAACGGCCCGAACCGCTTCTCCTCGTGGGGGTTGAAGAGCATCCAGACCGCGATAGCGTTGGTGACCCCACCGGAGATCGAGCCGACGCCGATGGTCACCAGGGCGGTCAGAAGGGTTTGGCTGTCCATGGGGGAAAAGTAGGCGGGGAGGCCGGGGAACGGGGAACAGGGAACGGGCAATTCCGGACAGGACGGACGGCCCCCCGGCCAGGTTTCTGGATCCGGGCCTCCCGCTACCCCGGCGTCCGCCGCCACCGATCCCACCCCTGTCCCCTGTTCCCTGTTCCCTGTTCCCCGTTCCCTGTTCCCCAGCCACCTTGCTCCACCCCCGCAACTTCGCTATCCTTCAGGGCTTATGTTCGACGAGATCTCGTCCAAACTCTCCGCCGCTCTGCAGCGTCTGGCGGGCCGTGGCGTCCTGACGGAAGAGGCGGTCAAGGAGGGCTTGCGGGAGATCCGCCGGATCCTGCTCGAGGCCGACGTCTCCTTCGAGCTGACACGGCAGTTTCTGGAGCGGGTGCAGGAGAAGGCGGTCGGCCTCGACACGATCAAGGCGGTCCGCCCGGGTCAGCAGCTCGTCAAGATCGTCTATGACGAACTGGTGTCCATGCTCGGCGAGACGCAGGCGCCGCTGCAGCACGCCACCGTTGGGCCGACGATCATGCTGGTGGTGGGCCTGCAGGGTTCCGGCAAGACGACGACGGCCGGCAAGCTCGCCCGACGGCTCAAGGCCGAGCAGAAGGCGCCGTTCCTGGTGGCGGCGGACGTCTACCGCCCCGCAGCGGCCGACCAGCTCGCCACGCTGGCGGAACAGGCGGGCGTCGGCGTGCACACCGAGCCGGGCACCACGGACGTGGTGGCCCTGGTCAAGCGGGGCATTGAGGCGGCCACCAAGGCGCGGGCACGCACGGTCATCGTGGACACCGCCGGCCGCCTGCAGATTGACGAGGAGCTGATGGGCGAGCTGGTCCGCCTCAAGGGCGCGACCAAGCCGCACGAGATCCTCCTCGTGGCCGATGGCATGACCGGCCAGGACGCGGTGCGGATTGCCAAGGGGTTCCACGATGCCCTCGGCATTACCGGCGTCATCCTGACCAAGATGGACGGCGACAGCCGCGGCGGCGCGGCACTGTCCATCTACGGGATCACCAAGGCGCCGATCAAGTACCTCGGCGTGGGCGAGCGGCTCGACGCGCTCGAACCGTTCCACCCGGAGCGGCTGGCGGGGCGGATTCTCCAGCAGGGCGACGTGCTCACCCTGGTGGAAACGGCCCAGGCCACCGTCGACGAGGACGCGGCCAAGGCGCTGGCCCGCAAGGCCGGCACCAAGAAGGGCCTGGACCTCCAGGATTTCCTGGTGGCTATGAAGCAGATGCAGAAGATGGGACCGCTGAAGAACGTGCTGGGCATGTTGCCGGGGGTCAGTCCCCAGATGCTCAAGTCGGCCAACGTGGACGACAAGAAGGTCAAGCACACCGAGGCGATCGTCCTGTCCATGACGCCGAAGGAACGAAAGAACCCGGACCTGCTCAACGGCGCTCGGCGGCTGCGGGTGGCGCGTGGCTCGGGGCGGACGGTTCAGGAAGTGAACCAGTTGCTGGCGCAGTTCAAGCAGATGCAGAAGGTCATGAAGGTCGCGGGCAAGCCGGGGAAGCGTCTTCCCTTCGGGGGCGGATTCCCGGGCTGAGCCGCCCAACACAGGAAGAGACATGGCAACACGGATTCGCCTGCGGCGTGTCGGCCGCAAGAAGCTCCCGATCTACCGGATCGTCGTGGCGGAGAAGACCGCCCCGCGGGATGGTCGGTTCATCGACATCATCGGTTCGTACAGCCCCAAGGCCGCCGACGGTCAGCAGGTGGAGCTGGACGCCGAGAAGGCCAAGGCCTGGTTGGGCAAGGGCGCCACGCCGAGCGAGACGGTCGAGTCGATCTTCCGCAAGGCCGGGGTCGTCGCGGCCAAGGCCTGAGGGTGGCTGAGAGGGCGCGCCTCCTCGCGGTGGGGCGCCTCCGGAAGCCACACGGCCTCAAGGGGGAGTGCGCGGTCTTCCCCCTGACGGCCGATCCCGACAGCGCCTTCAGCGCGGGAGGGAAGATCTGGCTGGTGGACCTGGCGGGCCAGGAGATTGCCGGCCCGCTGACGATTGCGAGGAGCCGCGGGTATCACCGGCAGTGGCTGGTGACCTTCGAGGGGCACGACGACCGCAGCGCGGTCGAGCCATGGGGCGGGCTGTTCCTGGCCGTGCCGGAGACCGAGGTGACGCCGCCGGAAGCGGGCGAGGTCTGGCTGCATGAACTGGCCGGGTTTGCCGTGCAGGATCCGGAGGGCAACCCGCTGGGGCTGGTCACCGCCGCGCTGGAGCTGCCGGCGGGCGTGACGCTCGAGGTGCAGGGTCCGAAGCGCGAATTCCTGCTACCGTTCCGGAAGGAGTTCGTGCACGAGGTGGACCGGGTGGGGCGGCGGCTGGTGGTGGATCTGCCCGACGGTCTGCTGGACCTGTAGGGGCTGGGCCTGTAGGGGCGCTGCTTGCAGCGCCCGTTGGGGGTTGGATCTGTGGGGGCGCTGCTTGCAGCGCCCCGCTTGGAAGGGGAGCAGGGGCGTGCTGACCATCAATGTCGTGACCCTTTTCCCGGAAGTGTTCGAGCCGATGCTCGGCGCCAGCATCCTGGGCCGGGCGAAGGGCGCGGGGCTGGTGGAGACGCGGCTGGTGCAACTGCGTGACTTCACCCACGATCGTCACCGGACGGTGGACGATTACCCCTACGGCGGTGGGGCCGGGATGGTCCTCAAGCCCGAGCCGTTCTTCGAGGCGGTGGAGTCGCTGGGGGTGCCAGGGCGGGTCCTGCTGATGTCGGCGCGGGGCCAGCGCTTTAGCCACGACGCGGCGGTCCGGTTGTCGTTGGAGGAACGGTTCACCATCCTCTGCGGCCACTACAAGGACGTGGACCAGCGGGTGGTGGACGGCCTGAACGCCGAGGAATGGACGATCGGTGATTTCGTCCTCTCCGGCGGGGAACCCGCGGCGCTCTGCATCATTGATGCGGTGGTCCGCCTGCTGCCGGGGGCGATGGGAGACCACGAATCAGCGAGCAGCGACTCGCTTTACGACGGGCTCCTGAGCCCGCCGAGCTATACGCGGCCGCCGGAGGTGCGGGGGCTCGAGGTGCCGGAGGTCCTGCGGTCGGGGGACCATGCCCGGATCGCCGCCTGGCGGCACGCCGAGGCGGAGCGCATCACGCGGGAACGACGGCCCGATCTGTGGGCCGAGCATGAACGACTGATGGATGAGCCCTGACTGTCAGGGTGACTTACAGCACGGCGCCGCATGGCGCGGAGGATGGAGCAATGCAACGGGTAGCCGATATCGCGCGCGAAAACCTGCGCACCGACCTGCCGGAGTTCGCACCGGGAGACACGGTCAAGGTGATGGTCCGGGTCCGTGAGGGCGAGAAGGAGCGTCTCCAGGCATTCGAAGGTGTCTGCATTGCCCGTCGGGGCGGCGGCATCAGCGAGACCTTTACGGTGCGAAAGATTTCGGCCAGCGTCGGTGTCGAGCGGATTTTCCCGCTCCACGGGCCGGTGATCGGGTCGATCGAGGTCGTCCGTCGCGGTCGCGTCCGCCGGGCCAAGCTCTACTATCTCCGGGCCCTGTCCGGCAAGAGTGCGCGCATCCGGGAGCGCCGCGAGGCCTGATCGGTGGCGCGCCGCCCCGGACCCTCGCTCGAACGCGAGGCGGCTGCCTGGGCGGAGCGCCGACTCCTGGTCGGCGTGGATGAAGTCGGCCGCGGCCCCCTGGCAGGTCCAGTGGTGGCCGCGGCCGCCGTGTTTCCCATCCAGTGCGCGCTGATCCCTGGCGTCAGGGACAGCAAGACCCTCTCGGCGCCTCGTCGCGTGGCACTGGCCTCCGCCATCGGGGCCGGCGCACTCGCGATCGGGCTGGGCGCCGCCTCCTGCCACGAGATTGACCGGCTGAACATCCGGGTGGCCACCGCGTTGGCCATGCAGCGGGCGGTCCGCCGGGCGCTCCGGCAGCTCGACGCTTCCCGCTGTACCATCGTGGTGGATGGCCTCCCCGTGCCTGAACTGGGCTATCCCCACGAGGCGCTGGTGGGTGGCGATGCCCTCTGTTACTCGATCGCAGCGGCAGGGATTGTGGCCAAGAACTTGCGAGACCGGCTCATGGAGCGGCTCGCGGCGCGCCACCCCGGCTATGAATGGGCCAGCAACATGGGGTATGGCACCCGGGCGCACGTGGCGGCGCTGGTGCGGCACGGTGCGACGCCGCACCATCGCCACAGTTTCGCGCCGGTCAGTCAGTTGGGGAGGATCGGCTAGTTCCCCCATTGAGTTTCCCCGCGGGCACGGCCACTTTCCCCCCCGAGGGCGTAGCTCAATTGGTAGAGCAAGCGGCTTTTAACCGCTAGGTCGTGGGTTCGATTCCCACCGCCCTCATGGTGTGGCGCTTGTCCCACCCTCCTCACTGGAGAACACATGGTTTCCGATTCTGCCCCGGCCCGCCAGGTCGCGTGGGCGCTGTATGCGCTCGGTGCGCTCCTCTGGCTCGCCCCGTTGGCCGACCTGGCCGCCGGGATCGGCTCGCTCAATGTTAGCGTTGTGCAGTGGCGGTTCGGAACGACCGGGCTGCTTTCCAGCGCCCTGATCCTGCCGATCACCGGCCTCGTCTTCTGGTTTGCGGCGGCGGTGATCCTGGAACAGCGGCGCGCGTTGCAGGTGCTGTTCGGCGTGGCCCTGACGATGCTCGTGTTGATCGCAGGCGCCCTGGTGCTCTTCACCCTGGATGCCCTCCAGGTGCGGATTCAGGTGCGGCAGGATGCCAAGCGCTCCTACGATCTGGCCTCGATGAAAGCGGCCATGACACTCGGCTCGGAGCTCGTGGTCCTTGCCGTGCTCGCGCTGACGACCTTCCGGGCGGCGAAGGGGACCGCGGGGCCGAGGACGGCCCGGCGGTCCGACGGCGCACCGCTGGTGGTCCGCTCTCCCGAGTCCTGATCCAGGTCGGGGCGCAAGGGTAGAGCGCGACGCCTTCTGCACCTTGACGCCCCCGCCAGTGCCGGGGATATTGACCATCCCCTCCCGGACCGGGCAGGGTACCCCTCAACCCGGATGCCCCATGTTGCAGGTGACCGTTCAGGATCTGCGCCGGATCGTCTCCTCACTCGAGGGGCTGAAGGGTCAACCGGTCGCCGACGCCCACCTGCGCTCGGATCTCCGTCAGCTCAAGCTCGAACTGGCTGATGGCAGCGTGCTGGTCATCAGTGCCGCCACCGACGATGTGGGGCGGCCCCACCTGGAGGTGGACGTCGCCCGCTCGCACGAGGACGGCGGACGCCACCAGCTCGAGGTCGGGTTCGACCCGCGATGAGTGACCAGCCCACCCCCAGCGAGCAGCGGGTCCGGTTCGTGGGCTTTGCCCTCGATCGCTTCCCCAATGGGGACTGCCGTGCCCGTGTCTCGCTCGCCCTGGGGACGGATGATCCGGTCAGCGGTGAGGCACAGGGGCACGGGGCCGAGGCGGGCGAGCTCCGTTGTTCCGCTCAGGCCTGCCTCAATGCCCTGACTGCGGTGATCCGCGGGACCGCCTTCGAGTTGCTGGGCGTCAAGGCGGTCCGGGCCTTCGACTCCTCGGTCGTCATTGTCTCCCTGGCCACGACCGGCCAGGAACGGGGTCCCCGGCTGGTGGGCTCCTACCTGACGGAGGAGGATCTGCCGAAGGGGGCAGTACTTGCGGTCCTCAACGCCACCAATCGCCTGACCGCCCTCGCGGCAGCCAGCAAGGCTTGATGGTGTCCTCTTTTGGGGACACCGCAACCATTCGAACCATCCCGGCATCTTACCTGCTACCAGACTGAGTGTGGACCCCGACCTGAATACGGGGTTACCTTCCCTGCCTCACCGCGTCACAACGGACGCCGACATCAGGAGCTTGCCCATGTCCCATGGACGGCTGTTCGTTCTGCTCGCTGCCGCGTTTGGCTGCGCCCTCCCCCCGGATCCGGGTGTGCCCGTTCCGACGCCCGCCCCGCAGGCCGCTGCCCCAGCCTCCGCGCCCGCGGCCACCCGCCCGCAGGTCACCCGGGCCGACATTGACCTGACCCGGCGCGTCGCCGCCGACTCCGCAGCGGATGCTGCCGTCCTCGACCTGCTCGCCCAGGTCGAGGCACCGGGCGCGGAGATGGAGGTCGGTGTCGGCTTTGACCTTGATGTGGCCACCTGGGCCGAGCACGAGCGGGTCCAGTATTACCTCAAGTTCTTCCAGGGCCCCGCCCGCGAGCGGATGGCCATCTGGCTGGAGCGACTGCCGCGCTACGAGACCCACATCCGGGAGCGCCTGCAGCACCATGGCGTGCCCGGTGACCTGGTCTACCTCGCCCTGATCGAGTCGGGCCTCAGCAACACCGCGGTCAGCCGCTCCCGCGCCGTCGGCATGTGGCAGTTCATGCTGCCGACCGGCCGGATGTTCGGGATGCGTGTGGACAGCTGGGTGGATGAGCGTCGCGACTTCTACAAGGCCACCGATGCGGCGGCCCGCTACCTGGCCGATCTCTCCCGTCAGTTCGGATCCCATTTCCTGGCCGCCGCCGCCTACAATGGTGGGCCGGGCCGGGTGTCCCGCGGGCTCAACCGCATTGCCGGCTCCGTGGCCGAAGAGTTCCTTGAGGAGAACGGCAGCCTGCTGAGCGATGCGGGCTTCTTCCAGCTCTCGGGTACCAGCCACATCCACCAGGAGACCAAGGACTACGTCCCGAAGCTGCTGGCCGCCACGATGATCGCCAAGGAGCCCGCCCGCTACGGATTCAACCCGTCGCGTGACGTGGAACCGCTCCCCTTCGATTCGCTGGTGGTCCGCGACGCCACCGGGCTCGACGTGGTGGCCAAGCTGTCGGGCACCTCGCTGGCGGTGATTCGCGAACTCAACCCGCAATACCTGCGGATGACGACTCCGCCGGGGCGCACCAGCGTCATCCGGCTGCCGGCGGGGAGCATGCCGGCGGTGACCGTCGCCTATGCCGCGCTGCCGGTGCGGGCGCGCGTGGTGGGTGGGGAACACGTCGTCCGGCGTGGGGAGACGCTGGCCGCCATTGCGCGGCGCTACGGCGTATCGCAGTCGGTCCTGGCGGATGCCAATCCCGGGATCGGGCGCGGCAACCTGATCCGTGTCGGGCAGCGGCTGCGGGTGCCGGGCAGTACGGCGGTGGCCAACGCGGCCACCAATGCCTCCGCCCCGGCGGCGGGATCGGCGCGCGCCCATGTGGTGGCACGCGGGGAAACGCTCGGTGAGATCGCCCGTCGGTATGGCACCACGACCGCCCGGCTGGCCCAGTGGAATGACCTGCCATCGTCCGGGCTGATCCAAGTGGGCCAGCGCCTGCAGGTGGCCGCCGGGCCAGCCACCCGCGCCACCACCTCGGCGAGCACCGGCGGTGCGTCCCGTACCCACACTGTGGGCCGCGGGGAATCGCTTTCGGCGATCGCCACGCGCTACGGTGTGAGTGTCCAGGCCATCCAGGGCGTCAACAATATCGCTTCGGCCAATCGAATCCGGGTGGGCCAGCGGCTCCGGATTCCTTAGCTCCTCGACAGGACGTCAGCCCCAGTTTGCGATCCTTGTTGCGCCAATCCCACACCACGTGTGGCGACACCCTCGAACGCGGGGGCCGTCGGCATCCCTCTGCCTAGGCATTCATACCCCACTGAGTTGTCTGAAGCTATTGAGGGCCAACAGGTTGCAGTATCACGCTACAGTCCGTAACGCCAACTCCTCGCCGGTACATTAATTGCTATTTTCTATACAGTTCATTTGATAGCCACCAAGTGGGATGATTTCTCAACTCCTCCATCTTCGAGGTACCTTTGAAGCGGCTCGTCGCGATATCTATTCTGATGCTACTCGCGTTCCCTTCGTACGGGAGCAGTCAGACCGTCTTCAATGGATTGCTCACGAACCCCAATCCCGGTGGCTGCAACACCTGCGCGAGCGTGATCGCTCCCGGTGGGGACGCCCTTGCGGCGCGCAATGGCTTTTTCAGTTTCCTGAGCAGCAACGTCGCGGTGGAAAACTTTGCCGGCCTCCCGATCAATCAGGCCACTCCAGTCCTAGATTTCGGCTTTGCCGGGTCGGTGTCAGTCCCAGGGGCCTTCGTTCGGAACGACGCTTGGTATCAGTCCAACGGGTTTCCTGCGGGGGTGAACGGGTATGGGTATTTCCCGACGAGCGGATCGAACTATCTGCTCGCAACGGCAAGTGGTACGAGTGCCATCGAGCTCCAGTTCTCGCAGTCAGTCGCCGCGTTCGGATTTTACGGCATTGACATCGGGGATGTTGGCGGAACACTCCTCTTCAGGGCGTATCTCGGCGCGAACTTGGTGACCTCTCAGGTCGTTCACCAGTCCGCTGTGCCGGCCGGCACCTTCGTTTCGGGGCTCAATGGCAGCATCCGTTTCTTCGGGCTTGCCTTCGCCACCAATGTCTTTGACCGTGTCGAGTTGCTGCTCGACGGTGCCGCCGGCAGTTTAGCAGATGGCTTCCTCTTCGATGAAATGGTTGTCGCCGACGCGCGTGATGTGAACCTCGATGTCGTTCCCGAGCCCTCGACCATCGTCCTGCTCGCCACCGGCTTGGCCGGTGTCGGGCTTGCGGCTCGGCGGCGGCGTCGCACGACTGTCTAGGCACCCTCATCGGGTTGTCTTGGGAAAAGGCGGAGGGCCCCCGGTGCGCCGGGGGCCCTCCGCCTGCTTTTCCCGCTGTTACTTACGCTGCCGGTCTAGTTTGGCGGCAGATGGCCCGCAGTTGTGGTCGTGCCTGCCTGCGGCCGCGCCCGCCGCATGACCGCGTCGGAGTACCCGTTGCTCGGGTCGCCGCCCTCGACCAGGATCGAGTCCACCAGGGTGGGGCCACGATTGTAGGCCACCAGCGCCAGGTGGAGGTCGCCGTCAAAGCGGCGGAGCAACTCGCGAAGGTAGCGGAAGCCAATCCGCAGGTTCAGGTCGCGGTCGTGCAGGTCGCGCACCGTGATGGTCGGCTCGTAGCTGCGCGCGGTGGGCAGCCGCAGCTGGGTGTAGCCGATGGCGCCCATGTGACTCTGCGCGTCGGGTTTGAAGTTGCTCTCCACCCTCACCAGCTGGAAGCCGATGGCGGGCTGGATCCCCTCGGTCAGCGCGATGTCATAGATCGCGGCGGCCAGGTCGGCGGGGATTTTGTAGCGTGCCGAGTAGTCCAGCACCGCAGTGGCGCGGTTCAGCTTGACCTCGTTCAGCGTCAGGCGGCCGCGCAACTCCTCCATCTCGCGCTGCATGGCGCGGACCTCAGTATTCACCGCGTCGGCGTTCGGCAGGCTGGTGGCGTCGTCCGCCTCCAGATGGCCTGCCCCGGCGCCGAGCGCACCGATCAGGAGTGCGCCGCCCACGAGCAGGGCGCCCCCGGTCAGGAACTGGCCCAGCTGCAGTCGCTTTCGGCGGCGCTGCCGGCGGGCAATCGCGTCATCATATCGCATCTATTCCTCCGTATGCGTGCTGGGTTCCGGAGCGCGCCACGTGCCGCTCCGTCCCCCGGTTTTCTCGAGCAGGCGGATGCCTTCGATCCGCATGCCATGATCGGCCGCCTTGACCATGTCGTACACGGTCAGGCAGGCCACCGACACAGCCGTCAGGGCTTCCATCTCCACCCCGGTCCGGCTGGTACACCGGGCGGTGGCCACCAGGCGCACGCCGGGGAGTTCCGGCAGGAGCTCACCCCGCACCGTCAAGCTGCTCAGCGACAGCGAGTGGCAGAGCGGGATCAGCTCCGCCGTGCGCTTGCCGCCCATGACCCCGGCCAGCTCGGCCACGGGCAGGACGTCACCCTTGGCCACGGCCTGGGTCCGGACCAGCTCGAACGCCGCGGGGGACATCCGCACCGTGCCCTCGGCGACCGCCTCTCGCAGCGTCTCGGCCTTGGCGCCGACATCCACCATCCGGGCCCGACCTTCACCATCCAGGTGCGACAGACTCACAGCACCTCCGCCAGGTCAGCGCAGAGCCCCGCCAGGAGCAGCTGCGGATTCACGTTGCCTTGCGCGGCGCCACGGGCCGTCTGCACCCGTTCGATGGCCGCCACGAGCGCGGAGACCGGCCGCGGGCGCTTGAGCGCCGCCGTGACCGGGCGAACCCCCGGGCCAGACGCCGACACCCTCGCGGCATCGCCGAGCTGGCGAGCCAGGGCGTCCAGCATGGCGGTAAACTCGCCCCGCGCCTGCCACGGCCCCTGCTTGACTGCCAGCTCCAGCGCCTCGGACGGGCCCCGGAGCACGGCGTCCAGCAGCCCCGCTGCGGCCTGGTCGGCCTTGGCGCTGGTGGCGTCCTCGGCCAGCGCCCGCCCGATGGCGCCCTCAGCCGAACGGGCCCGTTCCCGTGCGATGCCCTCCGCCACCCCGGCGTGCTCCCGGAGAAACCCGGCCACCGTCGCGTCCGGGAGACGCCCCAACCGTACCGGAACCGCACGGGAGCGGATCGTGGGCAGCACCCCGCCCGGCTCCACGGCGGTCAGGATCAGCGTCATTCCCGCCGGTGGCTCCTCCAGGAGCTTGAGGAGAGTGTTCGCCGCCTCCTGGCTCGACTCCTGGGGGACGAGCCGCTCGGCGTCCCCCACCAGGATGACCGAATGCTGGCCCTCCACCGGCCTCATCGCCGCCTTGCGCTGCAGCAGCCGGGCGGAGGCGACCCCGTGGAGCGCCATCCCGTCTGGTGGCGTCCAGAGCGGCTGCTGGCGGCGCTCGGTCATCAGTTCCGCCAGCGTCTCCGCCGCCTCGTCCATCTGCTTGTCCGGATCCCCCGCCTTGGGGCGGGGAATGGGCACAAACCAGTGGAGGTCAGGGTGCCCCAGTCCGGCCACCAGCCCGCACGGCCTACAATTCCCGCAGGGGCCGTTGGCGGGCCGCTCACAGAAAATCAGCTGCGCGATCCACAGCCCCAGCCGCTGCCGTCCGACACCCCGCGGTCCGGTGATCAGGAGCACCTGTGGCAGCCGGCCCGCGGCGTGCGACTCGGCGATCCGTCGGGTAACCTGTTCGTGCCCGACCAAAGGGGTCAAACTCATCCCTCAAAGGTAGTCGAATACCCCCTGGAAAATCCAGTCCGAAACCGTGTAACATCATTTTCCACAACGGTTTATGTGACAGAACGCACTGACTACGTTGCACAGCCGGTGGCGGGGAACTCTGAAAAATAAAGTGAGTGCTCGCTACCTCTCATTTCATGTGAGTATTTACCATTTATTATATTTAAGCATTTTATTGACAAGTAAATACTATTTCAGAACTAATGTCACATAATCGAGCGTTCTCGAGTGGTCACGGCCTCGGTTTTCTGCCCGGATGATGGGATTCGCCGGCGTGACTGGTCGCCGGGTCCAAGCGCCGGGGCTCATGCCGGTACCTCGGAGCCGGTTGCCGAGGCTGCTGAAGGTCGCTAAGTTTGCAAGTTGCCCAGCAACATTTTCCCGAGTAGCTCAGTTGGTAGAGCAGGTGACTGTTAATCACCGGGTCGGGGGTTCGAGTCCCTCCTCGGGAGTGCCGCAAGAAACCCAAACGGGCCGCCCAAAAGGCGGCCCGTTTGCGTGTGCGAGACTTGGCGACGGGCGTTGGTTACGGCCCCAGGTCCGCCAGCGCCCAGAAGTACCAGCTTGCCACCGTCCGCCAGGGCCGCCAGCGCTCCCCACGTCGCAGCAACTGCTGCGGCGTGGGGAGTTTTCGCCTGCCGAAGGCCACCGCGTATCCTTTCTGTACCCCCAGGTCTGTCACCGGCAGGACGTCGGGCCGGCCGAGCCGGAACATCAGGAACATCTCCACGGTCCAACGCCCCACGCCGCGAACGGCGGTCAGGCGGGAAATGATCTCGTCGTCCTCCAGCCGGTGCATGCCGGCGGTGCTCGCGGGCACCGTGCCGTCCAGTGTCTTGGCGGCCAGGTCGTGGGCCGCAAGCACCTTGGCGCGGCTGAGCCCCGCGGCGCGCAGCGCTTCGGCCGGCGTGGCCAGGACCGACGCTGGTGTCGGGCGATTCCGGGGATAGAGTGCGCAGACCCGGCCATAGATCGTGCCAGCGGCCTTGCCTGAGAGCTGCTGGTAGGTGATCGAGCGGAGCAGGGCATCGAACGGGGTCCCGCGCGAGGCGGCGGGGCGATGCACGTTGCCCACCCGGCGCATCGCGGCCGCGAGGGCGGGATCAGCGGCGGCCAATTCCTTCAGGGCGATACGATGATCGAAGGCGGCGGTGAGTCGAGGCTGCACTCAGTTCCCCGCCCGCCGTGCCACGGAGCCGAGCTCATCGGGGATGGACGCTACCCGTGGGTGATCCGGGGTCCGCCCAGCCGGCGCCAACCCCTGGGGGTGATGCGCCGGAGAGAATGGTGACGGATTCGGACCAGGGTCCATGACAGGTGCCCGACAGTAATCGCGTATTGAGAAGTGGCCTGACAGGGCCGACCGTGAGAATTCAAGAACATACGCCTTTCGCGCCCGCCGGGTAACCCGTCGCCCGGACCGGTCTGGGTCGTCGCGCCCCCGGCCCGCCCGTCCTGTTGACCGGCGGGCGTCGGGGGGTTCTCTTGGCGGGTCGGGACGCGCCCTCTCGCGTCCGGCACCGACCCCGCCCCGGAGTCCTGATGACCCCCGAAGCGTTTCGCGCGCAGGCCCACCAGCTGGTGGATTGGATGGCGGACTATCTCCGCGACGTGCCCGCGCTGCCGGTGACGCCAGCCGTGCAGCCGGGGCAGATCCGCGCTGCGCTGCCCTCCGCCGCTCCGCCGGCGGGCGAATCCATGGAAGCGATCATCGAGGATTTTCGGCGGCTGATTGTTCCGGGGATGACCCACTGGAGTCACCCCGGCTTCTTTGGCTACTTCCCCGCCGGCTCCAGCCCCGAATCCCTCCTGGCCGAGATGCTCACGGCCACCCTCGGCGCGCAGTGCATGTCCTGGCAGACCTCGCCCGCGGCGACGGAGCTGGAGCAGGTGACGATGGCGTGGTTGCGGCAGCTGATCGGGCTGCCGGATTCCTTCACCGGGGTGATCCAGGACACCGCCTCCACGGGGACGCTGGTGGCACTGATCACGGCACGCGATCGATGTGGCCCGCCGCATGACCGACTGACCGTCTACACTTCCGCCGAGGCGCATTCCTCGGTGCTGAAGGGCGCGCGCATGGCGGGATTTTTGGGGGATCGGGTGCGGACGGTGGCGGTTGACGAACGCTTCGCAATGCGCGCCGACCGGCTGGCGGAGATGCTCGACGCGGACCTGGCCGCGGGGCTCGTGCCGGCGGCAATCGTGGCGACCATCGGCACCACCGCCTCCACCGGGGTGGACCCGGTGCCAGCGCTGGCAGACCTGGCGGAGCGGCACAGCGCCTGGCTCCACGTGGATGCGGCCTACGCCGGCAGCGCGGCGATCCTGCCGGAGTGCCGACACCATTTCGCCGCCGTCGAGCGGGCCGACAGCTACCTCATGAATCCACACAAGTGGTTGGGAACGCACTTCGACTGCAGCGCCTACTTCGTGCGCGACGTGCCGGCGCTGTTGCGCTCCTTCAGCGCCTCGCCCGAGTACCTTCGGACCGCCCACGACACCCGGGTGGCCAACTTTCGTGACTGGGGGATTCCACTCGGCCGCCGCTTTCGCGCCCTGAAGCTCTGGTTCGTGCTGCGCAGCTACGGGGTCACGGGACTCCAGACCATGCTCCGGGCCCATCTCGCGATGGCGCAGCGGTTCGCCGCCGGGGTGGCCGCGACCGAGGGCTGGGAGCTCGTCGCGCCGGTGGAGTTCGGCCTCGTCTGCTTCCGGCACCGGCCGGCGGGGATGCCGGACGGCGAGGCGCTGGACCGGTACAACCAGGCCATCCTGGAGCGGACCAACGCGTCCCGACGGGTGTTCCTCACGCACGCGGTGCTCAACGGCCGCTACACGCTCCGGCTGGCGCTCGGCCACCCGGGCACGAGCCAGGATGCCGTGGATGAGGCGTGGGCGTTGCTGCAGGGCGCAGTGCACAGCAGTGAGCAGTAAGCAGGGAGCAGGGAGCAGGGGGCGGTAACGGGGTCATCCCGAGTGAGGAATGGCAGGTCCGAGCGAGGGATCTTGTCGGCGTCGCTGGTGGGCTGCCCAGGTGGCGGTGCCCGGGTAACAAGATCCCTCGCCCGCTCCGCGGGCATCGGGATGACTCCCATGTCCGGAGGGCCCCCGTTCCCTGCCCCCTGCTCGCTGCTTACTGCTCACTTCTTACTGCTCCCTGCTCACTTCCCACTCACTGCGGCTTCCGCCTCGGCCAGCACGCCCCGCAGGTAGCGGCCCGTGTGGGACCCCTCGGCCTCGGCAATCTGCTCTGGGGTGCCCTGCGCGATGACCTGTCCGCCGCCGCTGCCACCTTCCGGTCCCAGGTCAATGACCCAATCGGCGCGCTTGATCATGTCCAGGTGGTGCTCGATGACCAGCACGGTGTGGCCGGCCTCGACCAGGCGGTCGAGGACCTGCAGGAGGATGCGCACGTCCTCCTGGTGCAGGCCGGTGGTCGGTTCATCGAGGATGTAGAGCTTCCGGCCGCCCCGCTTGCCGGCCTGCGCCAGTTCCCGCGCAATCTTGAGCCGCTGTGCCTCGCCCCCGGACAAGGTGGTGGCCGGCTGGCCGAGCCGGAGGTAGCCAAGGCCGACCTGCTGGAGGTGCCAGAGGGCCTGGCCGAGCCGGGGCTGGTGGCGGAACCGGGTGATCGCCTCGTCCACGGTCCACTGCAGGACGTCGTGAATCGAATTGCCGTTGATCCGCACGTCGAGTACCGCCGGCCGGAAACGGGTGCCGCTGCAGGTCTCGCAGGGCACAAAGATGTCGGCCAGGAAGACCATCTCGACCTGGACATGGCCGGCACCCTCGCATTCGGGGCAGCGCCCACCGGGGAGGTTGAAGGAGAAGGTGGCGGCGGTGTACTTCCGCTGGCGGCTGAGCGGCTGCGCCGCGAAGAGCTCCCGGATCTCGTCGAAGCCCTTGATGTAGGTAATCGGATTGGAGCGCGGTGAGCGTCCGATCGGGGACTGGTCCACCAGCAACACTTCCTTGAACACCTGCCATCCCTCGAGGGCGGTCACCCCACCCACCGCCTCGCCCAGATGGGACTTGGCGCCGTGTCCACCATGGAGGCGGGCGCTGAGTTGCCGAAAGAGCACATCGTGCACCAGGGTACTCTTGCCGGACCCGGAGACGCCGGTGACCGCCGTCAGCGTGCCGATGGGGATCCGCGCGTCCACTCCCTGGAGATTGTGGAGCGTGGCGCCGCGGATGGTCACCCAGCGCGGTCCGGCGGGGCGGCGGAGGCTGGGCACGCCAATCCGCTTCCGGCCACTCAGGTAATGCCCGGTCAGGGTGTCGGGGGCCGGCCGTGGGGGGCCGGCGTGGACCACCTGCCCCCCGCGTTCGCCGGCCCCTGGCCCGAGTTCGAGCATGAAGTCGGCTTCGCGGATGGCGGCGGGGTCGTGCTCCACCACGATCACGGTGTTGCCGTAGTCCCGGAGCTTGCGGAGGATGCCCAGCAGCCGGTCGGTGTCGCGGGGGTGCAGGCCGATTGAGGGTTCGTCGAGCACGTAGAGGGCGTCCACGAGCCGGGCGCCGAGGGCGTTCGACAGCGAGATGCGCTGGGCCTCACCGCCCGAGAGGGTGCGGGTCTGCCGGTCGAGCGTCAGGTAGTCGAGTCCCACCCGGTGCAGGAAGTCCACCCGGGCACGGACTTCGTCGAGGATCAGGTGCGCCGTGGCACGCTGGGTCTCCGACAGTGCCAGGGTGTCGAGCCAGTGCTGAAGTTCACCGAGGGGAAGTGCGGCCACCTGCGCGATGGTGTGCTCATTGATTCGCACGGCGAGCGCGTCGGCGTTGAGTCGTGCACCCTGGCAGGCGGGGCAGGTCTGGGCCAACTGGTACTGGCGCAGGAAGACCCGGATATACTGCTTGTAGCGCTTTTCTTCGAGGCCGCGCAGGAAGGGAAAGATGCCCAGGTAGCGCCCCTCCTTCCCGTGGAGGAGGGAGCGGCGATGGACAGCCTTCAGCGTGCGCCACGGGGCGTCAGGGTCGGCGCCGAGGGTGCGGGCGGTCTGGACCAGGAGCTTCCGGCGGGCCTCATAGCGGGGCTTGGTCCAGGGATCAATGGCCCCTCCGGACAGGCTGCGCTCCGGGTCGGGCACCACCAGCGATTCGTGGTACTCGAGGACGGCCCCGAAGCCATTGCAGCCACCGCACGCCCCCCGGGGATTGTTGAACGAGAACAGCGCCGGGGTGATGGATGCCGCCGGGGTGTCGCAGGCACTGCAGGCCAGGAACTCGGTGAAGCGCATCCGGCCCCCCGCGTGCAACAACAGGGCGACCCCCTCTCCCTCCTCGAACGCCGTGGCCAGCGATTCGGGCAGCCGTCCCCGCGTGCCCGGTTCGACCACCAGGCGATCCACCACCACGAGCAGCTCGGTGGAGGCTGCCAGGTCCAGGCCCGCCGGCAGGTCGTCCAGGTGCAGCGGCACACCGTCGGCCTGGATCCTGACGAAGCCCAGGGCCTTCAGGTTCTCGACCAGCGCGGCATGGGTGACCCGTGCGGACAGCGGGACGGGAAACGCCACCTCGATGCGTCCGGTGACCCGGGCCAGGATCTCGTCGGTGGCCCCCTCGGGAGTGTCCCGGCGGACCGGGGCGCCGCAACTGCGGCAGAACGGCCGGCCGACCCGCGCCCACAGCAGCCGGAGGAAATCGTAGACCTCGGTGGCCGTGCCCACCGTGCTGCGGCTGGAGACGGTGGGGTTGTGCTGCTCGATGGCGACGGCGGGTGAGATGCCCTCCAGCCGGTCCACCAGCGGCTTGGGCATCCGGTCGAGGAACTGCTTGGCGTAGGTGGAGAGCGACTCGATGTAGCGGCGCTGCCCCTCGGCGTAGAGGGTGTCGAACGCGAGGCTGCTCTTGCCTGACCCGGAGGGGCCGGTGACGACCACCAGCTGGCGGCGGGGGATCTCGACGGTGATCCCCTTCAGGTTGTGCTGGCGGGCGTTGACGATCCGCAGGACGGGTTCGGACACGCGGGAGTATACCCCGGGGCGCGAGTCACGTTCAACGGGCCGATGGCCCGTGGTTGACGCTTGGCGCGCCGGACGGGTAACATTGGCGTCACATGGCCCGCCTTCTTACCCCCAGGATGCTCCGCCGGGGCTTCGAGCTCTCGATCCTGATCTCGCTCATTGCCTTCGTGGCCATCCTGCTCTACGGCAACGATCTCGACGCCTTCCTCGGCTCCATCGGCCGGATTCACTGGCCCTGGCTGCTGGTTGGCGTGGCGGTGGCCGCGCTGGACTGGATCGGCGGCGGGTTGCGGCTGTGGATCACCGCCCGTGTCATCCATCCGGAAACCCCGCTCGGGGGGTCGATCATGGCCGGGGGGATGAGTGCCTGGGCTGGCTACCTGACCCCGGTCCAGAGCGGCAACGGGCCGATGCTGATCTACACCCTCCGGCGCTATGGCGTCCCGATGCCGGTGGCCCTGACCGCTGCGCTGATGACCTTCATCGGTACGATCGTCTTTTTTGCGATCGTCGGACCCCTGGCCATCGCCCTCGGTGCCGGCCGGTCCCTCGGGGACCATGGCAACATCCTCGGCCTGTCACTCTATGACCTGTTCCTGGGCAGCCTGAGCGTCTTCGCGGGGATCGGGCTGGTCCTGATGGTGGTCATCGCCTTTCCCCACCTGGCCCGCGACCTGATCCGGCGGATCTCGGATTCGCTCGGCCGCCGCAGCGCGCGTATCGCCGCCGGGCTGGAGACCTTCCAGGCCGGGGTGGACCGCGCCCACGCTGCCGTGGTGGCCTTCAACAGCCCGCGGGGCTGGCTGGCGGTGTTCTGGTCCATGCTGCTGACCGCGGTCTCCCACGCGAACAAGCTGCTGGCGGGGTACATCACCCTGCGTGCGCTCGGCATCAGCGTGAATTTCGTGGATGTGCTGCTGTTGCAGACCTTGATCATGTTCATGCTCTATTTCGCCCCGACCCCCGGCGGGGCCGGGCTGGCGGAAGTGCTGTCGGCCCTCGTGATGGGGATCTATGTCCCGCGGGAGCTCACGCCGGTCTACATCATCATCTGGCGCTTCATCGTGATCTACCTGACCATCATCGCCGGGTCGGTCGTCTTCTCCCACTGGGTCCGGAAGGGGCTCAAGGGGATCGAGGAGGCCGACCCCATCGTGCCCGCCGCCGCCAGTCAAGGGGGGGCCTGACCGGGCCTCGCTTGCCAGTATCCTTGGCGCTGGATACGTTTGTCCGAATCGGCCACCCCTTCAGAGGATCCCGGCCTTGATACAGCTGGAACATGGCGGGCGTCGGGTTTCCGTCACCGCCGAACGACTGGTCATTGGCTCCAGTCCCGGCGCCGACTTCCCCGTGGAGGGGAACGGCGTCCTGGCGGAGCATGCCAAGGTGCGTCGCCGGCCGGACGGGGCCCACGAGGTGGTCCCCGCCAGTGCCGCGGCGTTGCTGCTGGTGAACGGGCACCGGGCCGGGTCCACGCCGCACGTGCTGGTCGCCGGCGACCGGCTGGGAATGGGTGACCAGGAAATCATGGTGCTCACCGACACCGCCGCGACCGGTGCCACCCAGCGCCTCAACAACACCATGATGGGGATGCCCGTCCTGACCCCGGAGATGCGGGCCGAGCTGGTGGCGCAGGCGAGCGCCCCCCGCTCGCCCGCCCCGGCCCCGACGACAGGAGGTTCCGGTCGTCGGATCGGTCTCTTGGTGCTCGGTGTGGCCGTCGCAGCCGCGATCGTCTACTTCCTCCTTTTCCGGGGCTGATCGGAGTCCATGCGGTTCACCTGCGCGGGGAACACTGACGTCGGCGTGGTACGGTCCGGCAATGAGGATAATTTCCTGGTGGACCACCAGCGCGGTGTGTTCATCGTCGCGGACGGCATGGGTGGGCATGCCGCGGGTGAAGTGGCCAGTGATATGGCGGT
>JBHEPH010000029.1:0-7791 GCA_046260395.1 Gemmatimonadales bacterium | reverse complement strand
CGCCCGCCACACCGAGGGGATCCGCAAGCTGGCCGACGAGGCGGCCTCGGAACGAATGGGGGAGGCCATCCGCTCGGCCAATGCCGCCATCTTCGACCGGACCCTGGCCGAGCACGACAAACGCGGCATGGGCACCACCGTCACGGTGATGGTGCTCTTTGCCCGGAAGTATCTCATTGGACAGGTCGGCGACTCGCGGGCCTACCTGCTGCGCGATGGCACCCTGAGCCAGATCACCAAGGATCACTCCTACGTGCAGGAACAGGTCGACGCCGGCCTCCTGACTCCCGAACAGGCCCGCACCCACCCCTACAGCAACGTGATCACCCGCTGCGTCGGTGCCAACGAAGAGGTGGTGCCCGACATCTATTACGGCAGCATCCGCAGCGATGACATCATCATCCTCGCCTCGGATGGCCTGACGGGTATGCTCGATGACGAGCAGCTGCATCAGATCCTGCAGCGCGAGGGTGGGCCGGATACCTGGGTGGACCAGATGATTGCCGACGCCAACCGCCGGGGCGGGCTCGACAACATCACGGTGGTGGTGGTCCGGATCGACGAGGTCGACCCGAACACCGGTGAACACCGGATCCCGGTGGCCACTGCCGGACGGGCCTGAGCGGCCTGCGGTTCCCCATTCCCTGCATCGGGCGAGGCAGGCCTCGCCCCTACGCCCCCGTTCCCTGCTCCCTGTTCCCTGCTCCCTACCGCATCAGCAACCACTTGGCCAGCCGGTCGTGGCCGCGCCAGAGCCGCTGGTGCAGGCCCACATCCATGAACGCCTCGATGGGCCGCCCCCTCGATGCCAGCAGGATCCCCCCGCGGCGCTTCCGGTAGTCCGTCAGGCGCAGCAGGTGGGCAAAGGGCGGCAGGGCCTGCACGTAGTAGTCCCGATTCGCGTCATGGAGGATCACCAGTCCCTCCTCCGTGACCAGGTGGAAGGCTTGGGCCAGGCAGGCCGCGCGCGCACGTCCATCGATAAAGATGAAATCGAATCGCCGTCCCAGGCTGGCCGGGTACTCGACGTAGGTCTTGAAGTCCGCGAAGGTGCCTTCCTGACGCGTGTCGGGATAGTCACCACGATCGGGCGGGATGCAGACGAGGGTGACCCGCGGGTCCTGGTTCCGGGACGCGGTGGTCTCGTGCCATGACCGGTTGTGCTCGATGGAGAGCCAGGACACCAGCGAGGGGAGCCGGGGCGGGAAGTAGAGCGTGCTGGCCCCCGCCCCCCATTCCAGGCAATGGGCGGGGCGACAGGCGGCCAACGACTCCACGATGATGTCGAGCTCCCGGACCTTCATCCAGGGTTCGCTGTTCCGGCCGAGTCGCTGCGCCAGCTTGGCACGCTGGTCTCGCAGGAACTGAGACAGGACCGTGGGGCGCTTGCTCACGGCGTGAGCTGCCCTGCTGGAGCACGACCACGCACACCCCTCATCGATCAGCCAAGCAGGGAGGTGCCGCGCTCGAGGCGCTCCCTGACCGCACCGGCAGGCAGCGCCACCACACGCGCTACGGCGGACACCGGGCGGTGAAGCGGTCGGGCCACGAAGACCCGGAGGCGGCGGGCGCTGCGATAGAGATGGCCGGCCACCTGCGGTAGCCCGAGATGGCCGGGCCGGCCCTCATCGGTCAACCGGTCCACCCGGCCATCCCTGAGCCGGAGAGGCAGGTCCACCGACAGCATGTTGGCGCGCGCCGGGAAGTCCACCAGCACCTCACCGGCCTTCAGGCCCAGCTCGGTGGCCAGCTGGTCCTCGACCGCTTCGAGCAACTCGGGATCGGTGTCCGTCCACCCGTCGTCGGGGGCCACGTCGGTGGCAGGCAGGTCCAGGGCGCGCTTGTGCAACCGGCGGCCCTGGACCGCCGCCGCCAGCCCGGTCGGATCATGCTGGAGCAGGGCGGCCATGAGGCCCCCATCCGTGGCGGTGGCGATCTCCTCCGGCTGCAGGACGGCCTGGCGCGCTGCCAGCCGCACCGCCCGCTTGAACATGCAGGTGGCCGAGCGGACCGCGTGGTGCCAGTAAACGTTGCGGTACATCTGGTACTTGGCGAAGAGCAGCGATTCCAGGGCGCTGATCCCCTTCTCCAGCACGCCGACTTCGAACCGGCCCGGCCCGGTCTCGACCAGGGTCAGGGCGGCGAGCAGCCGGTCGACGTCCACCGCACCGTAGGGCACCCCGCACATCCGGGCATCACGGCTGAGGTAGTCGATCTTGTCGAGGTCCAGCGACCCGGAGATCAATCCCTGCACCGGGCTCGTGCTCCGACCCTCGATCAGGGCCCCGATGCGATCCGGCAGGGCCGGCACGCCGAGCCCGGTGAGGACCGCGCCCAGGTCGCCCCGGGTGAGCTTGGCCACGCCGAGCGCCTCGTGGTGCGGGAATCCGGCCTCCTCAAGGCCATGGGAAAACGGGTAGTGCCCGATATCGTGCAGCAGGGCAGCGAGCCGCACGGCCAGTCGGTCCTCGTCGGGCACCACGGCCAGCTCGCCGCGCTCTTCAAGGGAGGCGAGCGCCAGGCGGGTCAGGTGATAGGCTCCGAGGGCGTGCTCGAAGCGGGAGTGCGTGGCGCCGGGGTAGACAAGGAAGGCGTGGCCGAGCTGCCGGACGTAGCGGAGGCGCTGGACGGCGGCGGTGTCGAGCACCTCCACCGCCGCGCCATCCAGCCGGATATTGTCCCAGAGGGGGTCCCGGACGACCTCAAACTCCTCCCGGGGTCGTCCGGGGTTGCTCATCCCTTCGGGCCGGCCGCAGCCACCGCGGCGGGCACCTGGTCCTTGAAGGCGGCGAAGTTCTCCACGAACATCCCCGCCAGCTTCGCCGCCTGGGCGTCGTAGGCCGCCGGGTCCGCCCAGGTGGAGCGCGGGGTCAGGACACCGTCCGGGATCCCCTCGACCCGGGCGGGGATCTCCATCCCGAAGACCGGGTCGGCCACATACCGGCCGTTCTCCAGCTCACCGCCGAGCGCCGCCGCCACCATGCGGCGGGTGTAGGACAGCTGCATCCGGCGCCCGACCCCGTAGGGTCCGCCGGTCCAGCCGGTGTTCACCAGCCACACGCGCGCATCATGCTTCTTGATCTGCTCGCCCAGCATCGTGGCGTACACGCCGGGGTGCAGCGGCAGGAACGGGGCGCCGAAGCAGGCCGAGAAGGTCGCGGACGGTTCCGTCACCCCGCGCTCGGTCCCCGCCACCTTCGCGGTGTACCCGGAGAGGAAATGGTACATGGCCTGCTCGCTGGTCAGCCGCGCCAGCGGCGGCAGCACGCCAAAGGCGTCCGCCGTCAGGAAAATGATGTTGCGGGGGTGGCCGCCTACGCCGCTGGGGACATGGTTGGGGATGAAGTGGATCGGGTAGCTGGCCCGGGTGTTCTCGGTGATCGCGTCGCTGGTGAAGTCCACCGCCCGGGTCTGGGGAACGACCACGACATTCTCGAGGACCGTGCCGAACATCTGGGTGGCGCCGTAGATCTCGGGCTCACCCTCGGGAGAGAGCCGGATCACCTTCGCGTAGCAGCCGCCCTCGAAGTTGAACACCCCGGCGTCACTCCAGCCGTGCTCGTCATCGCCGATCAGCCGGCGGGCCGGATCGGCGGAGAGCGTGGTCTTGCCGGTGCCGGAGAGGCCGAAGAAGATCGCGGTGTCGCCGGCCGGACCGATGTTGGCCGAGCAGTGCATCGGCAAGACGCCCCGGTCGGGCAACAGGTAGTTGAGCACCGTGAAGATGGACTTTTTCATCTCGCCGGCGTAGCGGGTACCACCGATCAGCGCCAGCCGCTTGCCGAAGTGCAGGGCGATGAATGTTCCCGAGCGCGTGCCATGCCGGGCAGGGTCCGCCTGCATCTCGGGAGCGTGCAGCACGGTAAACGACGGCGCGAAGGCCGGCAGCTCCACCCGGGCGGGCCGGATGAACATGTTGCGGACGAACAGCGCCTGCCAGGCATTCGGGGTGACGAACCGCACCTCCTGCCGGAAGGCGGCGTCGGCGCCGCCATAGAGGTCCTGCACGAAGACCTCAGGAAGCTGGTCGAGGTGGGCCCGCACGTCGGCGTGCAGGGCGTCGAAATGAGACTCCTCCATGCGGGCATTCTTCTCCCACCAGATCCGATCACTGGACCCCGGCTCCGCGACGACGAACTTGTCCTTCGGCGACCGCCCCGTGTGCGGGCTGGTCACCACCGCCAGGGCCCCACGATCGGTCAGGGTGGCCTCACCCCGCCGGCAGGCGTGCTCGTAGAGTTCGGAGGTGCCGTAGTTGGGTCGCACCCGCTTGGGGCTCAGTCCTTCAGCGGCGAGGGAGAATGGGTGACTGGTTTCAGCTGTTGTCATGGCTCCACAGTTCGGCGGGATGGTTGCAAGACGGTTGTATGTTTCATTTTGAAGCGTATTTCGCTCGGGTAGCGACTGGCATCGCGGTGAAAGATCGGTGCGCACCCCATCTGCCGCAACCGCCATCAGGCGTGCGCTGCGGGCGGGCGGGCGTATCGCCGCAAGCGAGCAAGCATCTTCCGGTCGTTGGTGACCTCGTCGTCGCCCTTCGGGGTCTCGAGAAGCTTCGGGATCCCGGCAAAGCGGGAATCCCGCATGATGCGTTGGAATGGTCCCTTGCCCAGCGAGCCTTCGGCGATCAGTTCGTGGCGGTCGCGATGGGAGTTGAACGGGGTCTTGGAGTCGTTGAGGTGCAGGCACCGAAGGTGTTCGAGGCCAATCACCCGCTCCCAGGCATCCCAGACCCCGTCGTAGTTGCCCACCAGGTCGTAGCCGGCACTGTAGAGGTGGCAGGTGTCGGCACAGAACCCCACGCGGTCGCGGACATCGCCGGCGACCAGCTCCCGGAGGGTGGCCAGTTCCTCCAAGGTGGCGCCGAGTGCGGTCCCGGTGCCGGCGGTGGTCTCCAGGTACACCATGACAGGGCCGGGCACGCTCCGGAGGGCTTCGGTCAGGCGGGCAGCATTCCGGGCGATGCCGGGGGTTCGCTCATCAATGTAGTTGCCTGGATGCGACACTATACCGGGTATCCCCAAGCGGCTACATCGCTTGAGTTCCATGACAAAAGATGTTGTAGATCTTATACTTAGCTGTTCGTCTGGTGACGCAAGATTGATCAGGTATGAATCGTGCGAAACCACAGTGACTAGATTTGAGTCGGCCATGGCGGCCTTGAACGCCTCGGCGGTCTCCGGGGTAATTTCCGGTTCCCGCCACTGGTTCGGGGTCTTGGTGAAGACTTGGATGGCCGTGGCACCGATGGCCCTTCCCCGGGGTGGGGCCGTCTGGACACCGCCCTGGATCGAGACATGGGCTCCGAGCAATTCGGACTGGGCAGGGCGTGAACGAGGTGACATGTGGTGGGACTTCTCCCGGCTTGGGAATGAGGAGGCTCAGTTGGTGATCCAGCGATGATGGCAGGTGCATGGCCCGAACTCGTCGCCGCCGACCCGTTGGCTCGGCCGCGGCTGCTGCTGCTCGGTGATCCGGAGGCCCGGCCCGAGGGGCTCGAGCGCGCCCTGGTCCGGGGCGGCTTCCAGGTGGTCGATGCCGACGCGCCACCCCTGGGGCCCCCCGCGGGCACCCTGCCTGATGTCGTTCTGTTCTGCCTCGCCTCCGCCGATGATGACCTCAAGCATGCAATGGCCTCCCTGGATCCTGTCCACTGGCGCGGGGTGCCCGTGGTTGTCACCCTGGCCAGCGGGCAGCCTGACCAGGTGGTTCGCGCGCTCGCGCTGGGAGCCACCGATGCCCTGGCGGCGCCGATCCACCTGCCGGAACTCTGCGCCCGCCTCGGCCTCCGGATCCGGACCCGTCTCGAGTCGGCCACGGTGGTCCAGCACACCGAGACCTCCACGCGCCTGTTCGAGGCGTTCCAGGATATCTGCATCGCCCTGCGTCCCGAGGAAATTCTCGAGACCCTGATCCAGCGACTCGGGAGCATGCTCGATGTCCGCCACCTCAGCTGCATCCTGACGCCGCCGGGCACCGAGGAGGGGCGGGCCGTGGCGGTCTACGAGGATCCCCGCGCGCGGGACCTGGTCATCGACCTGCACAAGTATCCCGAAATTGTCGAGGCGGTGCAGTCCCAGCGCACGGTCTTCGTGCCTGACCTGGCACGGAGCCCGCTCTTCGAGTCCACCCGGGAGCGGTGGCGGAACGCCCAGCTCGCCGTGGACGTCCAGAGCGTGGCGGCCATTCCCCTGACCTCACTCGGCAAGGTGATCGGCGTGGTGTTGCTCCGCACCCGCCTCGGTGATGCGCCGATCACCCAGGATCAGGTGACGGTGGCCGAATCACTCGCGCGGGCCACGTCTCGCGTGCTGGAGAGCGAGGAGCGGCGCGGGGCGATCTACCGGCGGCAGGTGAGCGCCGGCGTGGCGGATGCCCTGACCGGCTGCGGGACCCTGGACGCCCTGGACACGCGGATCCGTGGCGAGTTCGAGCGCGCCAAGCGCTACGACCTCAGCTTCAGCCTGCTGCTGCTCGATGTCGATGGCCTGCGCGCGTACAACGCGCGCCTCGGCATGGATGGCGGCGACCGGTTGCTGGCCGATCTCGGCGCCTTGCTCCAGCGGGAGATCCGCGCCCCCGATTTCGTGGCCCGGTACTCGGGCGATGAATTCGCCCTGGTCCTCCCCGAGACGGACCTGGCCGGCGCCCGCCAGACCGTGGAGCGGGTGCGGCGGCGGATTGCCCAGCACGCCTTCCGGGATCTCAGCCCGGGCGAGCACCCGGAGCTCTCCGCCGGCATCGCCGCGTACCCTCACCCCGCGGCGCTCTCCACCGAAGACATGTTTGCCCTGGCCGAGACGGCGCTCCTGGATGCCAAGAAACAACTCACCGACCGGATCGGCACGGCCGCCCCGGTGGCGGCGTAGCGTCTAGCGCCTTCCGCGCAGCCAGGACGCCGGGTCCAGCGCCAACCCACCGGCCTGGCGGATCTCGAAGTGCAGGTGCGGGCCCCGGTCCGTGCCACCGCCACCGACCGTCCCGACCACCTGACCCTTGTCCACCGATTGGCCCTGCGCGACCGAGGTGGAGCCGAGCTGCATGTACAGTGAGGTGTGGCTGTCCCCGTGCTCGACGATGACGGTCAGCCCGTAGGTGCTGAGGCGCTGGACGATGGCCACGCGCCCCGCGGCGACCGCCCGTACCGGCGTGCCCGCGGCCGCCCCGATGCCGATCCCATTCCAGTTGATCGTGGCCCCGCTGGGCCGGCGCTCCCGGCCGAACGGGTAGAGGATGGTGCCCTCGACCGGCCAGTCGAGCCGGCCGATGTCAGCGGTGGTCAGGGCGCCGGGCGCCGGGGCGGTGGTGGTGCGGCCGGTCCGCGCCGCCTCGGTGCGGCGCGCTTCGAGCGCCGTGAGGAGGTCGTTGAGACGCTGTTCGTCGCGCTCGAGCTGGGAGAGGCGTTGTTGGGTGCTCCGGGTGCTGCGCTGGAGGTTGCGGAGCGAGGTGGATCGCTCCCCGGCGAGCCGGGCATAACTCTGCAACTCGGCCTCACGCTCCTGGCGGGTGCGGTCCAGTTGATTCCGGAAATCGAGCAGCTCCCGGCGGGCACGTTCGGTGCGGGTCTGCAGGGCCTCGATGTCCTGGACCAGGGAACGGTCCTGGCGGCTGGTGAGGAACAGGTACTTGTAGCGGGCCAGCAGGTC
The DNA here is from genome assembly GCA_046260395.1 of Gemmatimonadales bacterium. Classification (GTDB taxonomy): domain Bacteria; phylum Gemmatimonadota; class Gemmatimonadetes; order Gemmatimonadales; family GWC2-71-9; genus JAWXBA01. The sequence continues at coordinate 145 of JBHEPH010000029.1, read as the reverse complement.
CCCGAAGTTCTCCGCGGTCAGCAGCACCTGGAAGGTGTACAGCGGCCCCCGCTTGTAGATATCCACCAGCCGGCGTTCCAGGACGGCCTGCCGCTCGGCCAGGTTGTCCTGGGTCAGGATCATCTGGGCACTGGCGCGCTCCAGT